>JAZQIF010000144.1:0-4284 GCA_045540935.1 Erysipelotrichaceae bacterium
AGGCCGATGGCGTGATCGTCGGTTCGCCGGTCTATTTTGCCGGCCCCAATGGCGCGCTTTGTACTTTATTGGATAGAGTATTCTATGCCGCCGCAAATTATGGGCAGCTTCTCAAAGGCAAGGCGGCAGCAGCCGTCGTGAGCGTCTGGCGGGAAGGCGGCAGCGCGGCGATCGACCGTCTGAACAAGTATTTCACTTTTTCTCAGATGAATATCATTGCCAGCGATTACTGGAATGTTTTGCTGAATGGTGATGACAGCTATGGAAGAAACATCATCAGAAAGCTGGCAGAGAATATGTCTGCATATTTGAAAAGAGGATAGATAAGAAATGGGAATGGAAGAAAGAACACACTTCAAGGTCGATAAGGATCAGTGTATCCGCTGTGGCCGGTGCATCAATACCTGCGCCGGTATGGTCTTGCGTTTTGGCAAAGACGGGTATCCGGAAATGAAACCCTTCGAGCGTTTCGGCTGGAAGGGCTGCTGGAAGTGTCAGCATTGCCTGGCGGTATGTCCGCAAGCGGCCATATCGATCTTTGGCAAGGATCCTTCTGATTCTCTTGAACCGGTGCCGGAACAGATGGGCGAATATATGGAGAGCCTTGTTTCCAATCGCCGGTCTTGCCGCCGTTATCTGAAAAAGAATGTGGACCCTGCGATCCTGGACCGCATCCTGAAGGTAATGAACAATGCGCCGACTGGAGGCAATGCGATGGGTGTGGAATATACGATTATCGATGATATGGACAGAGTCAAGGAAATATGGAATAAGGCCTATCCGGTCATGGAAGAAAAGGCATCAAAGCACATTCATACGCACAGTTTTTCCGATTTCTTTTATAAGAAGATGAAGGAGTCTGAGGGCAGCATCCGCAAAGATGACCTGCTGTTTTGCGGGGCACCGCATCTTTTTATTGCCCACAGCAAATGTTCAGGCAAATGGGGCGAAGATGCCAAGGCAGACTGCATCATCGCGACCGCTTATTTTGAACTGTTGTGCAATGCCTTCGGCTTAGGAACGATCATCATGTCCTATGCGGCGGAAGTACTCAATGAACTCGCGCCGGAAGCCAGAAAGATGCTGAATATCCCTGCGGATCACTATACCGGACTGATCGTCGGTTTCGGTTATCCGGAGATCAGATATGCTAGAGGCGTTCAGAAAGACAAGGGTGCAAAGGTCCACCGTTTCAGCAAGGAGAAGAGAATATAGAATGGAACAGAAAGAAAGAAGAGAATATCTGATCCGTTATCTTCTTAATGAGGTAGAGCGGTTCAAAAAGATCGCGATCCCTGAGAATACGGATGAACAGAAACAGCTGCTGCGTTCTTTGATGAATATCCGTTTGCCGAAAGAGATCAGTGAGGATTTTCTGGACGTTCAGGATGCCTATCTGAAAGAAGCGATTAGAGAAAAGGGCATCACGGATTATAAAGATCTTGAACCGTTTGAAGAGGGGATCTATCTTTGGCAAGGCGATATCACGACACTGAAATGCGATGCGATCGTCAACGCGGCAAACAGCGGCATGACCGGCTGTTATGTCCCTTGCCACAGCTGCATCGATAACTGCATCCATACGTATGCGGGCATCCGTTTAAGAAATCATTGCGCAAGGATCATGGCCATGCAGGGACATGAGGAAGAGACTGGCAAGGCGAAGATCACTCCGGCCTACGATCTGTCTTGCAGCTATGTGATCCATACCGTGGGTCCGATCATCTATGATAGGGTGCGGAAGGAAGATGAGAAAATGCTCAAATCGTGTTACCGTTCCTGTCTGAATATTGCCGTAGAAAACGGTTTGAAAAGTATTGCCTTCTGTTGCATCTCGACAGGAGAATTCCACTTCCCGAATCTGCTTGCAGCCAAGATCGCGATCGAAACAGTTCAGGCGTTTAAAAAGGAAGCAGATCATAAGATCGATGTCATCTTCAATGTCTTCAAGGACAGTGATCTTGACATCTATGAAAAACTGCTCAGATCATATGAAAGAAGGTGAAGGACATGTTAAATCTGATCAAACCTGAGAATACAGGGATTAAAGAGAATATCGGCCGGCTCAGAAAGGCCATTGACGATGCCGATGCGATCATCATCGGTGCCGGGGCCGGTCTTTCCACTTCGGCAGGCTATATTTATACAGGTGAACGGTTTGAAAAGCATTTTTCTGATTATGCAGAGAAATACGGTTTTGAGGATATGTATTCCGGCGGATTCTATCCCTATCCTTCAAAGGGGGAATTCTGGGCTTACTGGAGCCGCTATATCTATATCAACCGCTATATGAAGATCCCCAAGCCGGTCTATGAAGAACTGCTGGATCTTGTGAAGGACAGGGACTATTTTGTCATCACAACCAATGTCGACCATTGTTTCCAGAAGACGGGTTTTGATAAGAAGAGGCTTTTCTATACGCAAGGAGATTACGGACTCTTTCAGTGTTCAAAACCCTGCCATCAGAAGACCTATGACAATGAAGAGATCATAAGAAAGATGGTCCTCGCGCAGGGGTTTGCGATCGGGGAAGAAAATGAACTGATCGTTCCGGAAAATGGAAAACTGAAAATGAGTGTTCCGGAAGAGCTCTTTCCGATCTGTCCGGTGTGTGGCGAGCCGATGACGATGAATCTCAGGTCGGATGACCTTTTCGTTCAGGATGAAGGCTGGGATGAGGCGGCGGAAAGGTATTCTACATTTCTGCACCGGCATCAGGATATGAAAGCTCTGTTCCTGGAACTGGCGGTCGGATTCAATACACCGGTCATCATCAAAGTGCCTTTCATACAGATGACGGAGCGATGGAAAAATGCGACATATGCCTGCCTGAATTATTCGGAAGCATATACGACAAAACAGATCCTCGACAGGTCGATCTGTATCGACGGCGATATCAGTGAGATCCTGGAAAAACTGAAATAGGACAAATCAGGACCCTGTTATCATCTTCTGTTTCCGATACTGGGCAGGAGAAACACCGTAGACTTCTTTGAATCTGTTGAAGAAGAAGGCTTCGCTTGAGATGTTAAGATCAGCCAGGATCTCCTGGATCGGCATGTCGGAATTCAGAAGATAGCTGCAGAAGGAATCGAGTTTTTTCTTGTAGATATAGTCTTTCAGATTGACGCCGGTGATCTTTTTAAACAGCCGCGATATGTATTTGGGATTGTAGCCGTAGAGATCGGCAAGGGTCGCCAGATCGACATCGATATAGTTCAGATTGATGTAGTTCAGCATGCCGGCGATGCGTGAAATATCTTCCTTGTATTCGTTTTCGATCTTTGCTTCACAGGCCGATAACTGGATCAGAAAGATATTCAGATAACTCTCCAGCAGTGCTTTTCCGCCTTCTTTGACCGGATCGAGGTATTCACAGATCATTCCTTCAATGGCGTCTTTGATGAGCAGGTTCTTGCCACCACGGTAGATCTGACAGTTCTGCTGGCTGTTCTGATTGACGTAATCGAAGAAGAAGCGGGTGATCTCGTTTGAGATCGGAAGACCCTGTTTCAGAAGGTTGAGAATAAACTCTTTTGTGAAGAGAAAAGAGAAGACGGTGTCTTCCTCGTGTTTCAGTTCCTGGGAGATGATGAAACCGGCGTCGATCATGATCGTGTCGTTTTCATGCAAGATGATCTTCTTGTTCGGGGTATAGATGATGCATTCTCCCGCATAGACATAGCGGATGACGATAAAATCACCTTTCATAAAGGGCTCGCGGTAAAAACGGGTCGCTTTTTTTAATATGAAATCATTCTGATGTTCACTTTTTTCAAGAGTGTCCCAGAACCCGTGATGGGCACCATGTGTGTACTGGCTCTGGTTTCTGATCAGAGATTCAGGAAAAAGGTAGACCCCGTTTTCATCCTTCAGACCCATTTGGTCCAAGGCGAGATAAAACTCATTCAGGATCTTTTCGGGGTGTTCCCGATAGCTGATCTCCGAATCACTCAATTCATTCAGGTGTTTTTGGATCTCTTCTCTGTTCATAGGTAGAAAATTGTCGTAATAATGCTGGGTTTATGTCGTAGATTGGCGGATAATGTAAACGCTATACTGGGATCAGATAGAGAAATATGCATCAGATCTGCTCAATTTCATTATAGTACAAGGAAATACAGAGCAGCGAAAATTGATGTAAAAAGGGAGGAAGTATGGCAAACAATTTCGAAACGATCGCAAATGATGTGATCAAAGCTGTCGGAGGTAAAGAAAACGTCACAAACGTCACGCACTGCATGACCCGCTTGCGCTTCAATGTCGTTGATGATTCCAAGGTCG
>JAZQIF010000145.1:0-9008 GCA_045540935.1 Erysipelotrichaceae bacterium
GTCTCATTTCTTTCTTTGTACTCAGGATGCAGGTCTTCCGGGATATAGATCGAAACATCTTTGGAAAGAAGATGCTTCTCATCATCAGCCTCTACGATCACCGAATACACATAAAAAGGCTCTTTTCTGGCATCCAAAGAGCGTTTTTTGATGGTGAAGCTTTTGATCTTATGATGAAGTTTCTTCTCGATCTTGGCCCTGATATCGGCTTGATTATGATCGACAGGAACTTTGACTTGATGTACCAATAACATAACTATCGCAAAGAGTTGTCATCCAGGACCATGCGGAAGAAAGAATTCAGATAGTTTCTCACGAGTTTTACCAGCACGAACGTATCCAGATCGCTGTTCATGAAGATCTGGCAGAGCCCTTCATAGATCGCGCTGGCATAGGCATTTGACAGCAGGTCGATCTGCTTCTTTCGGTCACTCAGGGAATAACTTTGGCCGATCAGATCCTTGATCGTCATCTCGAACCATTCCTTCAGCTTTCCGGAAGATGTCTCATCTTTTAAAAGGATATTGAAGGATGCCCCTTTTGCCTGATAAAGCTTGCAGAGCCTTACAGAGAGTTCATCGACCATGTTTTTCAACTGTATTGGGTCTGATTTCATTTCAAAGACCCGCGGTTCTTTGGAGAGACGTTCGACTTTCAAAGAATTCAAGAGATTTGAAATATCATCGGAGGTCTCGGCAACGATGTACTTGTTAAGTTCTTCCTTGTTTTCGAAATAGCGGTAGATATTGCCTACCGTGATATTTGCTTTGGCAGCGATATTTCGCATCGAGGCATCTTCAAAACCCTTTTCCAGGAATTCTTCCTTTGCTGCTTCGATGATCGCTTTTCTGGTCTCATCTTTCAATTTCTGTGCCATATTAGTAAACCCTTGTTTATTTAATTGTAGCACAGTCTGAAAACATAAAGAAAAGCAGGTCACCCTGCTTTGGAAATCTTATTTTCTTAAACCTAACTTCGAAACGAGATCTCTGTATCTGTTGACATCTTCTCTCTTGAGGTATTCCAGTAAGCTTCTTCTCTTACCGACCATCATGAGCAGACCTCTGTTGGAATGGAAGTCTTTCTTGTTGGACTGCATGTGGACTGTCAGCTTGTTGATGGTAGCTGTCAGTAATGCGACCTGAACTTCAACAGAACCGGTATCGCCTTCGAATCTTGCGTAGTCTTTGACGATCTGCGCCTTTTCAGCTTTTGATAACATTTCTTTTTTTTCTCCTTTATTTCTTTTCGATCGTAACCGGGCATAGATCCGGAGATGGTCTAAACTCAGTAACGATGCCTACTAAATATACCATGGACAAGGCTGCTTTTCAAGCGCAAATGTCCTATTTTTCCTTTGTCTTAGCGCTTTTTTCGATCCTGGAACGTCCGAAGGTCCTGGTATACAATGCGATCTTTTTCGCAAGCTTTGCATCGACGTCATCTTTGCCCAGACGCCACTTCCAGTTATTCAGTGTTCCCGGCGCATTGATGGTCGCTTCTTTGCCAAGTCCGAGATAATCCTGCATCTGGCAGACAAACAGATATGCCGGTGAGGACATGCCGCTGCGTATGAAACCGAAGTTGTAACCTTCTTCTTCATTGAGACCGAAATATCGTTTCGCCAGAACGAGTTCTTTGGCCTTGGCTTCTTTTAACCAGCCCATGACCGGAATATTGTCGTGAGTCGCGATATAGCAGACACAGTTCTTATCCTGATTGTGCGGCGAATGGGAAGACTTGCCTTCAGGATCCAAAGAGAATTCCAATACCCGCATGCCGGGGAATGTCGATTCTTTCAGAAGCTCGATGAGCCCAGGTGAAGTCTCGCCAAGGTCTTCGGCAATGAATTCGATATTGGAGAACCAGTCACGAAGCACGCCGACAAAATCGATTCCGGGACCTTTTTCCCAATGACCGTTCTTGGCTGTCTTATCCCCGTAAGGAACTGCCCAGTATTCCGCAAATCCGCGGAAATGGTCGATACGGATGACGTCAAAGAACTGAGAGACGCCGGCAACGCGGTCGATCCACCACTTGTAACCGGTCGATTTCATGTAGTTCCAGTCATATAACGGATTGCCCCAGAGCTGTCCGTCTTTGGAGAAATAATCCGGCGGTACGCCGGCCACATTTTCCGGAACTTTGGTGTTCTCGTTGAGCTGGAACTGCCTGGAATCGCTCCACACGTCGCAGGAATCCATCGCCACATAGATCGGTAAATCTCCGATGATCTTTATGCCGTGAAGATTTGCGTATTCTTTCAGCTTTACGAACTGTTTGAAGAACAGATACTGGATAAAAGAATAGAATCCGATATCTTCTTTCAGCCTTTCCGAATACATGTAGACCGCTTCCGGCTTATGCTGGCGGATCAAAGGATCCGGCCACTCCAGCCAAGAGACCATATTGAAATGTTTCTTGGCTGCCATGAATAAGGCATAATCTTCCAGCCAGCCTTTGTTTTTCTCTAAGAAAGCTTCAAAATCCTGCGCATAGAGGTCTTTGCCTTTTTCATAGGCTTTATGAAGAAGATCGAACCTCGTCTCATACAGATATCCGTAATCGACATAATGTTCATCTTGGACTTTCAGATGTTTCAGATCGCTTTTTTCAAGAAGCTTGTCTTCCACCAGCAGATCGAGATCGATGAAATATGGATTTCCAGCAAAAGAAGAAAATGACTGGTATGGTGAATCGCCATAGCTGGTCGGACCGATCGGCAAGACCTGCCAGTAGGTCTGATCCGCTTTCACGAGGAAATCGACAAATCGGTATGCTTCTTTTCCCAAAGTCCCGATGCCGTATTTTGATGGCAGTGAGGAGATCGGCAAAAGGATACCGGCACTTCTGATTCTTGACATATAATACCCCTTCAAATTTATCTATATTTATTCTAGCGCAAAAGATAAAATAGAATTAACGAGGTGTTTATAAAATGAAAAGATCTGTTTTCCTTTTCTTTTTTGTATGTCTGTTCTGCTTATGTTCATGTACCGATAAAAAGATCGAAAAAGTGAGCTCTTCCGATTCTTTGTATATCAAAAAGATCGAGAATATTACCGGAGACTTTCATATGGGCATGGATGTCTCTTCTCTGATCTCTTTGGAAAACAGCGGTGTGAAGTATTACGATTTCGACGGAAAAGAAAAAGATCTTTTACAGATACTTGCGCAAAACGGCATCGATCTGATACGTGTACGTGTCTGGAACGATCCATATGATGAAAACAGAAACGGCTATGGCGGCGGAAACTGTGATATCGATACGGCCGTAGAGATCGGCAAGCGGGCAAAAGAATACGGCATGAAGCTTTTAGTGGACTTTCACTATTCCGATTTCTGGGCCGATCCTTCCAAACAGATGGCCCCGAAAGCCTGGAAAGATCTGTCGATCGAAGAGAAAGCTTCGGCATTATACGATTATACAAAGGACTGTCTGAAGAAACTGAAAGACAATAAGGTCGACGTGGCGATGGTCCAGTTAGGAAATGAGACTAACAACGGGATGGCCGGTGAAAAAGTATGGATGAATGTCATCTTCCATCTGATGGCAAACGGTTCCAAGGCCGTGCGTGAAGTCTATCCCAAAGCACTCGTTGCGATGCATTTCGCCAATCCGGAAAACGGCGGCAATTACCTTGATCTGGCATCGAAGCTTGCCTACTACGACCTGGATTATGATGTCTTCGCAACTTCCTATTACCCCTACTGGCACGGAACTTTGGAAAATCTGACTTCCGTTCTGAATCAGATCTCTGAGGAATATGGAAAGAAGACGATGATCATCGAAACATCCTATGCCAATTCTAGTGAAGACAGCGATCATTTTGCCAATACGATCTCCGATCAAAGTGCAGTCGTCAAGAACTACCCCTACACTCTTCAAGGCCAGGTCAATTGTCTGACTGATATCATCGATACGGCTGTCAATAAAATCGAAAACTGCATTGGCATCTGTTATTGGGAAGGCGCCTGGATCTCGGTAAATCAGCCGACCTATGAAGAAAACCTGAAGCTCTGGGAGACCTATGGCTCGGGCTGGGCTTCTTCCTATGCAAAATCTTATGATCCGGATGATGCCGGCAAGTATTATGGAGGAACGGCTGTCGATAATCAGGCTTTCTTTGAACCGGACGGTAAGGTCAAAGAATCCCTCAAGGTATTTGAACTATGCAGAAAAGGTAATCTCATCGATCTCAAAGCAGAAGCGATCGAAGATTCCTATATCGAATGTGATATCGCCGGACAGATCGTTCTGCCTGAAAAAGTCAATGCGATCTTCTCAGATAACTCAAAGAGCGAAGTAAACGTCGTCTGGGACGATTTTGATGAACAAAGCATCCGTTACAAGGGGATCGGAGAAACGCTCTTACATGGCAAAGCAGAAGGTCTGGATGCTTATTGTCACCTCTCGCTGATCGAATACAATTATCTGAACAACCCTTCTTTTGAAGAAGATGCCAATAAGACAAAGATCCCAGCTTCCTGGTCCTTGCATGAGATCAAAACATCCGATGAACTCTATGTCGAGACCAAGAAGACCGATTCGATCAATGGCGAGAATCATTATCATTTCTGGTCCAAGGCAAACGATTCCATCGAATTTGAACTGGAACAGGAAGTAAAAGATCTAAACAGCGGAACATACAGGTATTCGATCGCGATCATGGGCGGCGATGGCGGCGATCAGGAGATCTATGCCTATGTGAAGATCGACGATGAGATCGTTGAGAAAGCAGCTTTGAAGATCAACGGATACAACAACTGGAACAAGGCGGAAATCGGCCCCTTTGTATATGAACAAGGAAAAAACTTGAAAGTCGGCATCTATGTGAAATGCGCAGGCGAAGGCAGCGGAGCCTGGGGCAAGATCGACGATGCGAAACTCAACAGTGCGGAGGAATGATATGAAAAAACTATTGCAGACATTTCTGGTCCTTAGTTTATGTCTATTATGTGCTTGCCAGAAACAATACAAAAACGTCGATACGATCGATGACAACTACCGGGTCTTCTATGAGATCTTCGTCTCTTCTTTTTCTGATTCGGATTCTGACGGCATCGGTGATCTCAAAGGCATCATCAAGAGACTGGATTATCTCAATGACGGGGATACGACATCCGGAGAATCCTTAGGCATACAGGGCATCTGGCTTACGCCGATCTTTTCTTCCCCTTCCTATCACAGATACGATGTCATCGATT
Organism: Erysipelotrichaceae bacterium; assembly: GCA_045540935.1. Taxonomy (GTDB): domain Bacteria; phylum Bacillota_I; class Bacilli_A; order Erysipelotrichales; family Erysipelotrichaceae; genus Colivicinus. Next base: position 5,209 of record JAZQIF010000145.1, read on the forward strand.
ACTACAGCATCGACGAGACCTTCGGAACACAGAAGGATCTCGATAAGCTGATCGAAGAATGTCACAAAAGAAACATCAAACTCATACTGGATATAGTCATCAATCATACCTCCAGCAAGAACGAATGGTTCTCAGAGTTCTGCAAAGCCCACAAGAGCGGCGATATTTCCAACAAGTATTACGACTACTATGTCTACGCAAACAACTCTGAGATCCCCGCAAATCGCCGTTTCAACGGCATACCGGGTACGAGCCAGAGTTATGAATGCAACTTCTCCGATGATATGCCGGAACTCAATTTCGACAATGAGGAAGTCAGAAACGAAGTATTGAATATCGCAAAGTATTATCTGGATAAAGGGATCGACGGTTTCCGCTTCGATGCGGCCAAATACGTCTATTACGGAGACAATTATACGTCCGTTGATTTCTGGAACTGGTATTGCGATGAATTAAGAAAGATCAAGGAAGATGTCTATCTGGTTGGCGAAGTTTGGAGTGCGGAAAACGAAGTGAATCAGTACATCGATGCCTTCAACTGCTTCAACTTCACGATGGCTCAGGCCGAAGGCATCATCGCTTCGGCTGCCAAAGGAAATAACATTTCCGTTTATGCCAACTATATCGAAAAGTATCAGGATCAGCTTTCACAGATCAATAAGGATGCGATGGCGATCCCCTTTGTTTCCAATCACGATATGGACAGAGCGGCCGGTTATCTGAATGTCTACAATTCTCTGGCCTATATGGGTGCCAATCTGTATCTGTTATCCCCTGGCTCCCCTTTCATCTACTATGGCGAAGAGATCGGCATGAAAGGAACCAGAGGCTCCGCAAATACCGATGCTAATCGAAGGCTGGCGATGTTGTGGGGAGATGGCGATACTGTGAAAGATCCGGAAGGTACGACTTTCGATCCAAACAAGCAGGTCAACGGCACCGTCAAGGAACAGCAGGAACAAAGCTTCAGCTTATTGAATTACTATAAGAAAGTCATCGCCTTCCGCAACCGTTATCCGCAGATCGCCCGAGGAATCTACAAGCGCTTCAATCTCAATCAGAACAATCTCGGCGGTTTTGTGATCACATACAATGGCGAATCCACATATCTGTTCCATAACAATTCGAAAGATGAGATCTCGATCTCTATCGACAAATTTACGGAGCTGATCGACTTCGTCGGCCTCAATGGAGCTTCTTATGAAAACGGCAAGCTGACAGTCGGCGCCTATACCAGTGTTCTGTTACGATAATAACGAAACGTACAAAAAGAAAAAAATGACTTCCCGAATCGGGAAGTCATTTTCATAAGGATCAGTAAAGAAGATTTTCCTGCGTCTCAGCATCGAAAAAGTTCATGACATTGCCCTTGAAGGTAATGTGGAACTCTTTGCCGGTGGTCAATGAAGCTCTTTCTTCGTGTGTCAGGTCGATCGTCGGAACGCGGATGATCAGTTCGGTATTGTCGTTGGTGACGACATGCAGATGCAGCTCGGAACCCATCATTTCGTTGACCAGGATCTTGGCATCGATATCGTTTTCCGTGTCTTTGCCTAAGACCATGTGCTCCGGTCTTACACCGAGGATGATCTCCTGCGGTTCGATATTGCGTTTTTTGAGTTCTTCACCTTTGTAGCCGTCGACTTTGATCTTGGAACCGAATGGTGTGACATAATATTCGCCATCCTCTTTGATCAGCTGTGTCTTGAAGGTGTTCATCTTCGGAGCACCGATGAATTCGGCGACGAAGAGGTTCTTCGGCATATCGAAGACTTCATCCGGTGTGCCGACTTGCTGGATATAGCCGTCTTTCATTATGACGATACGATCACCTAAAGTCATCGCTTCGGTCTGGTCATGTGTGACGTAGATGAAGGTCGTATCGATCCTCTTTCTCAACAGGATGATCTCAGCTCTCATCTGGTTCCTTAATTTCGCATCCAGGTTGGACAGAGGCTCATCCATCAAAAAGACTTTCGGATTTCTGACCATTGCACGGCCGATCGCAACACGCTGTCTCTGACCGCCGGACAATGCTCTAGGCTTTCTGTTGAGGTATTCGGTGATGCCTAAGATCTCGGAAACTTCCGTGACCTTCTTGAATACTTCTTCCTGCGGAACTTTCTGCAGACGGAGCGGAAATGCGATATTTTCAAATACCGTCAGATGCGGATATAACGCATAGTTCTGGAAGACCATCGAGATATCCCTGTCTTTCGGCTGCAGGTCGTTGACGACTACGCCGTCGATCTCGATCGTACCGCCGGAGATCTCTTCGAGGCCTGCGACCATTCGAAGCGTCGTGGATTTGCCGCATCCGGAAGGACCGACAAAGACGACGAATTCTTTATCTTTGATGTCGAGGTTGAAGTCATGGACCGCCACGACATTGTTATCATAAACTTTCTTTACATCAGTTAATTTTACTCTTGCCATAATATTTATCCTTTCACTGCACCGCCTGTAACACCTTCAACATAGTACTTCTGTAAGCACATGAACAATACCGTGATCGGTATCGCAACGACGACACCGCCCGCACAGAACATCGTGTAGTTCGCCGAGAGGTTCTGCGGAGTCGAGATCAGGTATTGCAGACCTACCGCGACGTTCATGCCTGCCGAAGTGGCATGCGAGATATATCTTGCGAACATGAAGTCGCCCCAAGGTGCCATGAAGGCTGTCAGGATCGTATAAATGACGATCGGTTTTGATAAAGGCATGATGATCTTCGTGAAGACCTGGAATCTGGTCGCACCGTCGACTCTTGCCGCTTCATCCAGGGACCTGGAGATCGTATCGAAGAAACCCTTAGATACGTAATAGCCCATACCGGAAGATGCGACATAGACAAGGATCAGACCGGGAACGGAATTTCCGCCCGTCAGATTGAACCAGCTCAATACCTTATACAGAATGATCATCGAAAGGAATCCCGGGAAGAATCCCAGCACCAGCATGACGTTCATGAGAAGCTTTCTGCCTTTGAAACGAAGTCTCGACAGTGTATAGGACATACATAAGACGATGATCGTCTGAATGATGGCGGCAAACAAGCCGATGATGAACGTATTTCTGAACCAGATCGGGAAATCGGTCTTGGTAAACAGATTGATGTAGTTATCAAAGCCCCAGACTTTCGGTAATACGTAACCTACCTGATAGGTCGCTTCCACACGGAAGGATTCGAATACCAGGAAGACGAACGGGATCAGCCATACGATCGACATGATCGTCAGTATGATGTAGATGATCGTATTGGAAAGACGTTCTTTGGCCTTTAAACCCATATGTTTCTTTTTTGGTACTTCTGACATTATGAATAGTCCTCCTCATTCCTTGTGGATGGGATCGCATTGTAAACGATCAGTGACAGGAAAGATACGACCACGAAGATCATGATACCGATGACGGAAGCAAGATAATACTTGGATTCCGCGCCGGTCGTGATCTTGAATAACCAAGTGACAAGCAGATCCGTGTCACCTGCCGAACCGGCAGAAGTCAGCAGTTTCGGATTGTCCGGACCGCCGCCTGTCAGCAAGAAGATGACGTTGAAGTTGTTGATGTTGCCGATGAAGCTCGTAAGCAGATACGGACCTGTTACAAACAGCATATAAGGCAGCGTGATCTTGAAAAACTGCTGTATCGCATTGGCACCGTCGATCTTTGCGGATTCGTAAAGATCGGCCGGAATGTTCATCAGGATACCTGTGACGATCAGCATCAGATATGGGATACCGATCCAGATATTGATGACTGGACAATTACACCCCCCTCGTATGGCTCTGCCACTTTTG
>JAZQIF010000146.1:0-14423 GCA_045540935.1 Erysipelotrichaceae bacterium
TTTATTCTTTCATGGCTGCTTCCAGTTTTTCCTTCAGAAGCAGGTAACGCCGGTATTTCTCTTCTTTGGTAAAATGGACTTTCCGATCCTGCATTATTGCCGAAGAGTAATCCGGTTTTTCTTTGAACTGTTCGCTTGTCAGATCGAAGGATCTGCCATCGATCACATTGAAACAATGGAAGTTTCCGTCTTCCAGTCTGATCCCATAGACTTCTCCGCCGATGAGATCCTGGACCAGGAAGGAAGTGATCGAACACTGGCCAAGCGTCTTGTTGCCTTCGCTCCAGTCTTGCGCCATGCGGGGAGCACAGGTCTTTTCCGACCAGAGCCTTGAAAACACGTCATAGAGTTTTTCGGGTGTATCCAGTTCTTTATAGACCAGATCTTGAAAACGGATGTCTTCCCCCGCTCCGTAAAAACGATAGTCCATCCTAATCCTTTCTGTGCATCGATTTCTTTGCATCAAAACCGTCGGGAAAACGGTCTTTGAGCTTTGCGATGTTTTTTTCAAACACTTCACTCAGATCGGCGTCCAGCGCATGGGAAGCTTCCGCCAGATACCAGGCGACATCGCCCAGTTCTTTGATCAGAGCTTCACGGTCCAGATCATGGCCTTGAAACAGATGTTTCTTTAAAAGATCGCAGGCTTCTCCGGACTCCGCGCACAGACCCATCAAGGCATTGAGCAGCACGTCCTTTTCTTCGATCTGCGGATTCAAAAAGGCCATTGCCTCTTTCTGATATCTGTCGGCATCCATCATTCTTTCCCCTCTTTCAGATAGGCCTGATACAGCTGATTCTTGGATACGTCATATTTCTCGCCGATCATCTTTGCCGCATCCTTTGCCCTGTTTCCTTCTTTCACGAGAAGTTCCATCTCATCAAGAAGATCATCCATGCTGACTTGTTTTTCTTCCTGATCGCCTTCGACGATCACGACCATCTCGCCCTTGAGATCGTGCAGATCACATAGTTCTTTCAAAGTGCCGCGGTGATATTCTTCATGAAGCTTGGTCAGTTCCCTGGCCAGGCAGGCCTTGCGGTCGCCCAAGACTTCGTTCATCAGTTTCAATGTCTTCTCGATGCGGTGCGGTGCCTCGTAAAAGATGATCGTATACGGGAAGTTTTTCAAGGATTCCAGTTCTTTTCTGGCCTGGGATTGCCTGGCATTGAGGAAACCATAGAAAAGATAATGATTGGTCGGCAAACCGGAAGCCACCAGCGCATTCAAAGCGGCGTTGGGTCCCGAGATCGTGACGATCTTATAGCCGGCATCGATGACTTCGTTGACCAGCAGATAGCCCGGATCGGAGATCAGCGGATAGCCGGCATCGGAGATCAGAGCCACATCCTCCCCTTTTTCCAGAAGAGAGAGGATCCCTTTGGAAGACTGGCGTTCATTGAAGTTGTGATACGTGATCGTTCTGGTATGGATGTCGAAGTGAGACAGGAGCTTCTGCGAATTGCGCGTATCCTCGCAAGCGATGACACTGACACTGTTCAAAACATCCAGGCAGCGCCCGGAGACTTCATTCAGATTGCCGATCGGAGTGGCTACAAGAAAAAGTGTAGCCTTATTGCTTGGCTCCACTTTGTTCTCCTTTTTCTTCTTTTCTGACAGGTTTATTATATTTTCCTTTGGCGACCAGATCATCCAATGTGATGAAGATCGCATGTTCCGGATTTTCCAGCTTGCAGTTTTTGGCGATGACGTTCATCGAAGTGATGCGGTATCTTTCGCCTTCGTATTCGACTTGCGAATTGAGCTTCGGCAGGTCTTTGCGCAATGCCTTATAGGCATCGTCTTCAAAGCGCAGGCAGCACATCAGGTTGCCGCACTGGCCGGAGAGTTTCTGGATGTTGAGGGCCAGAAGCTGATTCTTGGCCATATTGATCGAGATGCGGTCGAAGTCGCCGATGAATCTCGCACAGCAAAGTTCCCTTCCGCAGACACCGATGCCGGATACCATCTTGGCCTTGTCTCTGGTGCCGACCTGACGCAGGTCGATACGGCAGTGGAAGATCGATGCCAGAACTTTCAGAAGTTCACGGAAATCGACGCGGTCATCCGCCAGATACGTGAACGTGATCTTGGCACGGTCAAGCGTATATTCGGCAGAGATGACATTCATCTTCAGATCGAGATTGTCGGATTCTTCCTGACAGATCTTCTTGGCTTCGATCGAATCCGCTTTGTTGCGGTCGAACTGTTTCTTATCCTTTTCATTGGCTTTGCGGATGATCTCCTTGATCTCAAGAGAGACATTCGGTTTTTCAAAAGGATCGGAAACGACATGGCCATATTCCATGCCACGCTGCGTCTCTACGACTACAGCGTCGCCGTTTTTTATCGTCGGATCAGTCGTTGAAAAGGTATATGTTTTATTTGTCGTTTCAAATCGGACTGATATATATTTCTTGTTTTCTTCCATAATTCACCTTCAAATATATGATATTATCTCATAACTTATCGCGTCAAACAGCAGTTTTCTCTCCGCATTGAGCATCGCCTTATCCGACGCTCTGACGAAAATATCGAGCAGTCTGCCCGGATCATGAGCTTCGATGATCTTCAGATGATCATCGTATTCGTTATCGCCGCTGTTTTTGTTCTTCAGGGCATCATCGATCATCGTGATCATGATCGAAAGATACATGTCGACGCATCGGCGGAATTCCTCGCGGTCCTTGAAAGCCGTATAGAACTCCTGATAGAACATCACCGGCAGATACTCCTTCTTATCGAACAGATCGATGGTCTTGTAGACGTATTCCTTGGCACTCAGATAGATCGGATCGTTGAGGTCGAGATCGGGATCGTAGCGGTGCAGGATATTGGAAAGAAGATACGCATCGACCCTGTCAAAGCCCTTTTCTTCGTATCTGTCGATCAGAAAAGAAAAGTCCCTGGTCAGAAACGGCACCTCCTGGCAGCGGGAAACGATCGTCGGCAGCAGGTCTTCCTTGTGATCGGAAATAAAGATACCGTAGGTATTGGAATTGCTCGGCTCTTCCATGAACTTCAGGATCATGTTGAGCACCTTGGTCGAAGCATTGTTGATGTTGGCCAGGATGTAGACCTTCTTGCCGGAAGATTCCAGCGAAGTCCTGGAGAACTCGTCGAGGATCATTTCGATGTCATCCTTCTTGATACTGGAGGCATAGCCGTCCACATAGATCACATCAAAATAGCTGTTGTTTCGGATGCGCTTGCACACATCGCAGGTCTCACAGGCAAAGTCATCTTTCCCTTCAACGATCGACTGCGCGAGAAGATAGGCCGCTTCGATCTTCAAAGGGTTGTATTCACCGGAAAAAAGGTAGCTGTGCGCTACTTTTTTGTTTTTTAGAGAATTTTCAAGACTCTGATACGCGATCGGCTCAGAATCCCTAAGCTGCGTTTTGATCATTGATCAGTTTTAAGATCTCCTTCATGGAAGCATCGATGACTTCTTCTTTCGTCTTGGAAGCATCGATGATCGTGATGCGGTCTTTAAAACGCTTCAGTACTTCCCGATAGCCTTCCGAGACCCGATGATGGAATTCCAGTGATTCCTGATCGAGGCGGTCCTTGAAGCTGCGGTCAGCGAGACGGTCGAGTCCGACCTGTTCGTCGACATCGAGATAGATCGTCATATCCGGATAGGTATTGTCGATCGCAAACAGGTTGATCGATAAGACTTCATCGAATCCCAGCTGTCTGCCAAAACCCTGGTACGCCAGGGAAGAATCCACGAAACGTTCACAGATGACGATCTTGCCATCCTTCACTGCCGGGAAGACCTTTTCGACAAGATGCTGGCGGCGGGAAGCGGCATAAAGAAGTGCCTCTGTCTTGGCATCCATCATCGTATTTTTCGGATCAAGGATGATATTGCGGATATCTTCGGAAATTGCGATGCCGCCGGGTTCTCTGGTGTGGATGACATCGTATCCCATTTCTTTCAGTTTTGCACAGACGGCTGTGGCAACGCTCGTCTTTCCTGAGCCGTCCGGCCCTTCAAATGTAATAAAATAACCCTTCATCAGTTTAATTTCTCCGGTTTAGGCATGAAAGTCTTTTCCACAGCGTCCATGATCTGCTTCTTGATCCTTTCATATTCGTCATAGCTGAGATCAAGGTCCTGAGAAGATGCGATCTTTACGGTCATCGCATCCGGGCTGTTCAGCATCATCATCAGATCTTCCATGGAATCATAAAGCTCGATCGGCAGGATCGCATATCTTGCCTTACCCTCTTCATCGATAAACAAAACATCATTCTCTTTCATGGAATGAAGCTCATCTTTGATCTGTTCGATTTCTTTGATATTGATATTCATATTACAACCATTATAGCACTTCTCATCCTATAAGGCTTCTTCCTGGACTCCGGCAACGAAAGAGAAGAATTCCGGTACGGAGCTGATCGTATCATAAAGCTCATCGATCGCCTTGAGAAATTCCTTCTGTTTTTCGTCCTTTTCATCAAGGTCCCACAGATGATCGAGATGATCGGCATACTCGATGTTCTTCGTCATATCCAGGATCACTTCCTTTGCCCGCAGCGTATCTTCGTGTTTGAGAAGTGTCACGATCAGAAGGGTATAATCGTAGATATCGAATTGTGCATCCAGATACAGGCGGTAAAAATCATCCGCTTCTTCTATGACGCTGTACATGAAAGCGAGCCGGCTGACATTTTCCTTGGAAAGCTCGCCGGAAAGCCGTATGACCTGGCGCTGTACCTTGATGGCCTTGGTGAAATTGCGGATATCCATCAGAAAGTCGCTGTAGAAACGAAGTATCGTGATGAAACAGTATTTCTGATAGGAAGAAAGATCGCCATATTCGCTCAGATGTTCATAATACGCGGAAAAGCGCTGGTCCACATAGACGTCCTCCGTCAGCATGAACCAGACGAAGAATGCCTCCACGCATAACGGATCATAGGAAAACGCAAGTTCACATCGTTCCGTCAGTTCCGCCGAAGAGACAAACATCTCTTTGATCGCTCTGCGGGCAGCTTTGTCGGCTTCTTCAGGGATCGAGTAGTTCCGGAAAGCAGAACGCGTGAAAAAAGAGGCGAAATATTCTTTTGGATCCTTGTCTTTGAGATCTGCGACCAGGGAAATAAAATCAGCCATCGATACCTTCCATCTTTATGTAATACATCAAAGCGATCGTCTTGGCATCATCGATCTGACCGTTTAAGATCATCTCATTGATCTGGCCGAATGAATATCTCTTGAGATCGATCCTCTCATCCGGATCGAAGTGCTGGCCGAGCTTTTCATCCGCTTCGCCATAGTATAAGTGGATCCTCTCCGAACAATAGCCGCAGGTCGGGATGATGCTTCCCATCTTGCGGATGTTCTTCACCGAATAGCCGGTCTCTTCGACTGCTTCTCTTAAGATCGTCTCATCGGGGTCTTCCCCTTTTTCGATCTTGCCGGCCGGAAATTCCAGCATTTCCTTGCCCAGGGAATAACGATACTGGCTGACCATGTAATATAAACCGTCTTTCTTCAAGGCGATACAGGCTCCGCCGTTATGCAAGACCACTTCCCGATAGGCCGTAGTCCCATCGTCGATCTCGACCTCATCCCTTACCACATGGATGACTTTTCCGTTATAGATCTCTTCTCTGTTCAGTTGTTTTTCCATTTTCGATCTTCCTTCTTAATTCTTTGGGAATACACAGTTCTATTGTACTATCCTCTTTCCCGTTTTTCTCCATCACCAATGCACAATCGAGCCGATGCCGCTTCACCAGGACCTCATACAAGCCCTCATCCGGATCATCGTAACGAAGGGCTTCCCGCAGATCGCGCAGATTGACATGGATCGGCTTGAGCAGTTTTCCTAAGATCGACAGCGTCCTTCTAAGATCTTCCTTTTCAAGCTGTTTTGTCAGAAGACAGAAATAAAAACTGCAGCAGTAGCCTTCGATCACATGATCCTGACAATCGTTGAGAAAGCGTTTGATCTCCCCGCAGCGGCTTCTGTTGCGCAGTACTTCGTCAAGCGCGGTATTGGCAAACAGTACTTTCATCCTTGCGATATCCTTTCAATTCATCGGCGATATATGAGGGCGAGCGCTCGATCGCAACCAGCTTTGCGATGACGATCCCGTGTTTCTCGATATAGACTTCGCCGTTCTTCATCGCCTGGTCGAGATACTTTCCGAAACTGTTTTTCATTTGTGTTGCCGTAGCTATCAACATAGATTACCTCCACTACATTATTTGTAAGAAAAACAGCCGATTCCTAACTCAAAATGAAAAAAATGCGGCTTTTTTCCGCATTTTTTGATCCTTTTGTCTTTAAAATGATTTAATCGCCCGGCAGATAGAAGACCTTCTCATCGCCCTTGGAGAACATGTATTCGCCTCTGGCGTAGGTCTGCACATAGTCGGGATCCTCCAGCTTTTCCTTGGTCGAAGTAAGTGAGGCATTCTCATCACGCAGCGCTTCGAGCTCTGCTTCCACGACTTTGGCCTGCTGCTGCAGGGTGAACATATTGTAGATCTTTTCCAGAACACCCGAAAGGATGGTGATCGCCGCAACGATCAGCACGATCGAGATCAGTTTGGAAACGATCGAATTCTTTTTCTTTTTGCCCTTTTTAGCCATACAATCATTATACTACATTCTGATTTTCAAGAGAAAGATCCGAAGTTTCCTCTATAGGCTTTCGTTCCTCCTTGACCTCTTCAAGCACCTCGTACATCGAAAATGCCTGTTCCTTGGAAGCGGAATCCCGGACTTCCAGAACTCTCAATACGATCTGCCGATGGCCGAAGACGATGCGGATCTCATCGCCCGCATTCACTTCCGAAGAAGGCTTTGCCGCTTTACCGTTGATGAAAAGACGCTCATTCAGCGCCAGCTGTTTCCCTACTTCTCTGCGTTTCAGGATCCTTGCGACTTTCAGATATTTATCGATCCTCATTGTTTCTCCAGTTTATCCAAATTATCGACCAGTTTCAACATCTTCGAGATGTTTTCCTTCTGGTTGTCCAGCGAGATCGCCAGTTTGTTGTTCTTGTAAGAGATCTCCATGTCTCTGGAGATCGAATTGACGTATTCAAACAGCTTCAATCCGTCGATCCGATCGGAATAGTCCTTCGACAGGATGATCGTAAAGCGTCCTTTGAAGTTCGACACCTTATCGATCAGATTCAGATTGTAAAGAAGCTCGAGCTTCTTCTTATCGAAAAGAGCCTCCACTTCTTTCGGCAGTTTGCCATACTCATCAGTGATCTTGAGATAGTAATCGAAGAGATCTTCCTTGTTGTCGATGTCATACAGCTCATGATACAAAGACAGCTTGTCGTAGTCATTGTCCGAGAAAGACTCCGGGATATAGCTTGAGATCGGGATGTTGACATTGACCTTGACCTCTTCCTCTTTCACCTCTTCGCCCTTGGCCTTCAGGATGGCCTTGTTGAGCATCGCCAGGTAAAGATCAAGACCGACGTTGTCGATGAAACCGGACTGCTTCTCGCCAAGCAGATCGCCGGCACCGCGGATGGTGAGGTCACGCATCGCGATCTTGTAGCCGGAACCAAGCGAAGTGAATTCCTTGATCGCATCAAGACGCTTGCTGGAATTCTCGGTCAGCCGTTTCTTTTCCGGGACCATCAGATAAGCATAGGCGATGCGGTCCGAACGGCCGACTCTGCCCTTGATCTGGTAGAGCTGGGACAGGCCGAAGTTCTGCGCATCTTCCACGATGATCGTATTGGCGTTGGGGATATCGAGTCCCGTTTCGATGATCGTCGTACAGATCAGCACGTTGATCTCATTGGCATAGAAGCGATACATGATGTCTTCGATCTGCCTTCTATCCATCTGACCATGCGCCACCCCGATCCTGGCATAAGGCAAAGCCCTTTCCAGTTTCCGGGCGATCGAATAGATCAGATCCACATTGTTGAACAGGTAGAAGACCTGGCCGTCTCTTTCAAGTTCCCGCATGATGACTTCCTGTATGAGGTTCTCGTTCTTATGAACGACATAGGTCTGTATGGGATAGCGGTTGCTTGGCGGGGTATCCAGCGTAGAAAGACCGCGCAGTCCCACCAATGACATCTGCAAAGTACGCGGGATCGGTGTCGCCGATAAGGAAAGGACATCGATGGAATTTTTCATCGTCTTGATCTTTTCCTTGTGCTCCACACCGAAACGCTGTTCCTCATCGATGATCAGCAAGCCCAGATCCTTGTATTCGATATCCTTGGAAAGGATACGGTGTGTCCCGATCAGGATGTCCACCCTTCCTTCCTTGAGATCCTTCAGTATCGTCCGCTGCTTGTCTTCCGTGACATAACGGTTGAGCAACTCCACCCGGACCGGGAAGTTTTCAAAACGCTTTTTGAAAGTATCGAAATGCTGGAAGGAAAGCACCGTCGTCGGACAAAGATAGGCGACCTGCTTGTCATCGTTGACCGCCTTGAATGCGGCCCGTATGGCCACCTCGGTCTTGCCGAAACCAACATCCCCGCAAAGCAGTCTGTCCATCGGCTTGGGACTTTCCATATCCGCCTTGACTTCTTCGATGGCGGTGATCTGATCATCGGTCAGTTCGTATTCAAACGTATCTTCGAATTCCTTCTGCATCGGCGTATCCTTCGAGAAGGCAAAACCGATGTTGGTATCGCGCAGGCTGTATAATTCGATCAGCTTGCCGGCGATATCGTTGACGCTTTCTTCGACCCGCTGCTTGGTCTGCACCCACTCCTTGGAACCGAGTTTGTGAAGCTTGGGGATGACTCCTTCCTTGGAGACGTACTTTCTCACGAGCGAAAACTGAGACAGCGGGACTAACAGTTCGTCGTTGCCCTTATAGATGATCTTGAGATAGTCACATTTGATCCCGTTGATCATCCTGGATTCGATGGCCACATACTGGCCGATGCCATACTGGTCGTGGACCACATAGTCACCCGGTTTGAGTTCCTCATAGGAATTTAAAGTCCTTGCTTCCGCATAACGGCTGGCATAGCGTCCGTGATGCGGTGCCTTTTTGAACAGTTCGCGGATCGAATAGACCGACAAGTCAAGGTCCTCGATTCGGAAACCTCCGTAAAGATCGCCATAGCTCAGATTGATCCCCTGTTTGAGATCATCATTGGCGATGACATAAGGGATATCGAGTCTGATCAGAGATTCGACGAGTTCGCCAAAATGTTTCTCATCGAGGATGACGAGCTTGTATGTGCTTTTTTCATTGGCCAATACATTGGCGACATAGTCGCAGGTCCCATACGGGAAATCGATCTCGGCGATCTTCGGGATATCGGAGAACGGCTTTCCCTCCAGAAGATCCTTATTGGCGATCTGTCTTGAGAATTCCGCAAAGACATAAAAGCGAAGCGGAAGCCTTTTTTCCTCATGCATCTCCTGGATGTAGCTGATCGTCTCATCCGACAGCATCTTGAGATGGGAGTCGATCTTCTCCTTATCGGAAAGATAGATGAGCGGATCGTCGAAGTAATCGATCAGATGGGACTTGGAAAAATAACAGTAATAAAAATACTGGGATTGCCGGTAGACATCGGAACAGATGTATTCGAGATCGAGCTCCATCTGTCCGCTTTCCGGAGTGATATTCTTTTTCAGATAGTCTTTTTCTTCTTCGGAAAAGAAGACATCCTTGGCGAAGATGATCTTCACCTCATCGACTTTTTCCAAGGTCCGCTGCGAGTCGTTGTCGAAGAAACGGATCGAATCGATGACGTCATCAAAAAACTCGATCCTTACGGGCTTATCGTAATTGACGGAAAAGACATCAACGATGAAACCTCTTGCCGCAAAAGTCATCGGTGTCTCGACGTGGCTCGTCTTTTCATAACCTAAGGAAATGAGCTTTTCGATCAGTTCTTCCTTATTGAGGATATCGTCTTTGCGGATATCGATGATCTTTTGACTCAGTTCTTCCTTTGAAGGCAGATGACGTATCAGACCATACGGCGATACCAGGATGACCTTCAGCTCCTCGGAGCTCATCATCCGGTATAAGGCATTGAGTCTGGCTGCCCGGTTTTCAAATGAAGAGGCGATCTCTTCCGCCCGTAACGATTCTTCCGGCAGATAGGAAACGAGCTCATCATCATCGAAATAGGAGACCAGGATGTCTTTCAGGCGGTTGGCCAGATAGGCATTCTCCTTGACGATGATCAGTGGCCTATCCGATCCTTTTGCCCGCAAGACGATCTTGATCGCTTCTTCGGTCAGAGAATTATAACTTAAAAAAGAATGAGACTGCTCATTCAATACCGGTCCGATTCTTTCTAATAGATCCAAAAACTTCATCCGTTATATTTTGACATCACCAGATCATAATCGTGGTCAAAAGCGTAGATCAATGCGTCCGCTCCTTTATCAAAGACCTCATCGAGGACCTTGAACTCTTCCTTGGAGAAGGAAGAAAGGACATAATCTTTCGTATCGATCTTCTTGTCGTTAGAGATGCCGATGCGCATCCGATCGATCTTCGAAGTACCCAACAGGTCGATGATGCTGCCCATCCCCTTCTGACCGCCGCTGGACCCCTGTGCTCGAAGACGCAGCTTGCCGACCGGCAGGTCGAGGTCATCGTGGACGACGATCAGATCGTTTACATCGATGTCATAAAAATGCATCAGGGAAACCACGGCCTGTCCCGACAGATTCATGTAGGTCTGCGGCTTGGCGACGATGATCTTCTCACCTTTGTAACGGTAGATGCCGTACTTCGCCTTGCACTTGGACTTGTCGAGGTCCAGACCGATCTTTTCACAGAGTCTGTCGATCAGTAAAAAACCCGCGTTATGACGAGTTTTTTCATATTCGATCCCCGGATTTCCCAGACCGACGATCAGCTTCATCGATCGTTTTCGCCTTCCTTGTTTTCCTCTTGAGGAGCTTCCTGTACTTCCTCTGCCTTTGTTTCTTCCTCTTCGGTCTTCTTCGGCGGATACTTTTCCAGGATCTCAAGATCTCTCATGTAGGTCTTGCCGATCTGCGTTGCAGCGAAGCTGTGCAGATCCTGCTTATAGTAATCTTCCATCGGTTCGCCGGAATAAGCCAGCGTTGCCGAAGCAAATCTCTTGAACAGACCGATCAGATTCTTTTCATATTCATATTTGGAGAAGCTGCCGTCCAGCATCGAAGATAACATCTCGACACCGGCATCTTCCTTCTCGCAAAGGGCGTTGTAGATCGCCTTCATCAGCTGATACTCGACTCTGTTTTCCATTACGGAAAGTGCGTCAAACTTTTCTTTGAGCCCTTCGAGGACATCGAACTTCGACATCCTTCTCGCCTTGGCCATATCCATATACAGCCAGACGAAAACATCGGTATTCATCGACGCCAGCTGACGGGAATACTTGCCGTTCTTTGTGAAGATCCTGCTCAGATCGAGGCTTTCAAGCGTTTCCGAGATATCTTCGGGTCTTGACATCTGTACATAGAGTTTGAGGACTCTGCCCTTGTTTTTGAACTCATCATCGTTTTCATTGTCGATGTACTTGCAGATACGCTCATAAGCGGTATCTGTCTCCGCAAGAAGTTCCTTATAACATTCGATATATTCCTTGTTGTGTCTGTAGCGGGCGATCAGTACCGCATTGCGGTATGTCACATAAGACACCAGAAGAAACATTGCGATAAAAAATACGATTTCCATATTGATTCATTCTCCTGATCTATTCACAATTATAACGTAAACAGCGAATGGTAGTTTTCATTCAGCTGTCTTTTGAATCCCTCTTCATCGATCCCCAGTTCCTGGGCGATCTTTCTTCCGGTATAGACGACAAAGGACGGTTCATTGCGCTTTCCGCGCATCGGTGCCGGGGCAAGATATGGACAGTCCGTCT
The DNA here is from genome assembly GCA_045540935.1 of Erysipelotrichaceae bacterium. Lineage (GTDB taxonomy): Bacteria > Bacillota_I > Bacilli_A > Erysipelotrichales > Erysipelotrichaceae > Colivicinus. The sequence goes on from JAZQIF010000146.1 coordinate 11,850, forward strand.
CGATCAGAAGCCTGTCCGAAGGAACGGCATGTATGACTTCCAGTTCCCTTTGTGCCTTTTTCCAGGTCACCGGACCGGCGATCGAGATATAAAAGCCCAGTTCAATGAATCGCTTTGCCCACTCCGCATCGTCGCCATAGCAGTGCATGACACCTTTCACGGAAGCATCTTTCAAGATCTCATAGGTATCTTCGATCGCATCCCGGCTGTGCACGATGATCGGCTTATCGAGCTTTTCTGCCAGACGGATCTGCCTTTGAAAGATCTCTTTCTGTTTTTCTTTATTATCGGAAGTCCAGTGATAATCCAGACCGATCTCACCGATCGCCACACATTCCTTTTCTTCAAAAAGAGCAGCAAATCTTTCAAACAGGACTTCATCGACATCATCAACGTCTCCCGGATAGATGCCAAGGGAGCGTTTGAATGCGATCTTTTCGTGTTTTATCGTCTTTGCGAATTCGTAATCTTCGATGTAGGAAGAGATGATCATCGCCTTTAATACATCGTTCTGGACCATGCGTTCCAATACTTCATCCAGGTCTTCCCGGAAGGAAGCGTCATTGATATGACAGTGTGAATCCAGCCAGTTCATCATTTTCCCAGACAGAAGTTTCTGAACATGTGATCGATCAGATCCTCCTGATATTCCTTTCCCAGGATCTGACATAAATCATGGAAGGCAGCGTCCAGATCCGTGACGATGACATCCGTCGTGACATAAGCGATGTGTTTTTTTGCAGTCTGCAGTTCTTTCAGGCACATCTTCATCAAAGCGATCTGTCTCTCGTTGTTGAGGATATCCTGATCGGCCAGGGAGATGTCTTCCTTGTAGCGTTCATTGAGATGATCCGTCAGTGAGGAGATATCGCTGTTTTTCGCGCTGATCGAGATCTCACCTTTCTTCACAAGATCGGATTTGTTGTAGATGACGATCATGTTACGGTCTTTGTAGGCGTCCATCAGGCGTTTGTCTTCCTCATCGATATCCGACGCATCGATCACCAGAAGGATCAGGTCCGCTTCTTCGAGTGCCTGCATCGTCTTCTCGATGCCGATCTTTTCGATCGCTTCACTGGTCTGCCGGATACCGGCCGTATCGATCAGATTGAGTGTGATGTTTTTTAAAGCGACCTTCCCTTCAACGAGGTCCCTGGTCGTTCCGGCGATATTGGTGACGATCGCCTTGTCTTTCTGCAAGAGTGCGTTGAGCAAAGACGACTTGCCGACATTCGGCTTGCCGATGATGACGGTATTGAGACCGTCCTTGACCAGACGGAAACGCTCCGCCTTGTCGATCATTTCTTCGCACATCGCGATCCATTTATCGATATACGGCGCGATGACTTCGTTGGACATCTGCGCCTCGTCTTCGTATTCCGGATAATCGATGTTGACTTCGATCATCGAGATGACATCTTTCATCTCATCGCTCAACGGGTCGATCAGCCGTTCCACCGAACCGTTCATTCCGCGGATCGCCGACTTGGCCTGTATCATGCTTTCGGCCTTGATCAGATCGTTGATGGAATCCGCTTCCGCCAGATCGATCCTGCCATTGAGATAGGCCCGTTTGGTGAATTCGCCCGGTTCCGCCAGACGGCAGCAGTTCTTGAGAAGAAGATTCAGTATGAGCCTCGTGACGTAGACACCGCCATGGCAGTTGATCTCGACCATATCTTCTTTCGTATAGGACCTGCCGGCTTCAAAAAAAGAGATCAGGACTTCATCGATGATCTGACCCTCATCATAGATGTGAGAATAGACGATGGTATTGGCTTTGATCTTCTTCACATCGGAGATCTTTCTGATGATGTCAAAAGACTCTCCGCCGGACATCCTGACGATGGAGATCGCTCCGTCTTTCAAAGCTGTAGAGATCGCACAGATCGTATCATTCAACATACACTACCATTCTATACGAAAAATCGGAAATCTTATAAAAATTGTTGAAGTACCCTTCCTTCCGCTTTCATATACCGGTATCTCCACAGGTACTTCTTTCTCATCTTTGCTATGTCAGGTACTCTTCTTTTTTCATCACTTCTTTCAAAAAGGTACCGATTCGAATGAAAGATACTGTGTAAAACTTGAAAAATCGGCATTTCGCATTTTAAAATTAAAGTAGTAATAGCGTTATTTAATCATAATAATAATAGGAGGAAAAGTATGAGTAAGTATGTAATTACATTAAGTCCATCCGGCAAGTATCACTTCAATCTTGTCGCCAGCAATGGTGAACCGATCCTTCATTCTCAGATGTATGCTGCAAGAAAAGGTGCGGTAAAAGGTATCAGAAGTGTTGCCAAGAATGCACCGGAAGCTCCGGTCGTTGACCTCACTGCCAAGGAAGTCGAACCAGCCAAGAATCCTAAATTCGAGATCTTCCAGGGCAAAGACGAGAAGTACTATTTCAGACTCATCGCCGCAAACGCAAAAGCGATCGGCAGATCCGAAGGCTACAACTCCATGGCATCCTGCAAGAACGGCATCAAATCCGTAAAGAAGAATGCCGAAGCAGAGATCGAAAAGAAAGCACCTGCCAAGAAATAATCATCAGTCAACACTAAAAAA
>JAZQIF010000147.1:0-10372 GCA_045540935.1 Erysipelotrichaceae bacterium
GTTTTCTTCATTATTTCCTCTTGTATAATAAAAACATGCTTGAAAAATACGAATTAGTTCAATCCATAAACAACGAGCACAATGTATATCTAGTAAAGAATATACAAGACGAATCTTTTTATGTCAAAAAGGAATTGTCTATCTTCGATAAAAGTGTTTATACATTTTTATCTAAAAATATCTTTTTTGGAATTCCATTTATTAAGGATTTAATGATTTCTGGTGAGAAACTGATAGTAATTGAGGAATACATCGGCGGACAAAACCTTGAAAGAGTTTTGAAGACCGGGAAAGTTTTTTCAGATTCTGAAACAAAAAGAATAGTAATTAGGATATGTGAAATCCTGAATCAATTTGGAAATGAATGTTCTATTGTCCATAGAGATATAAAGCCTTCCAATATCATCATTAGAAATGATGGGGAACTATTTATCATTGATTTTAATACCGCAAAATTTATTAATGAGAATAAAACAAAAGATACTGTTTTATTAGGAACAGAGGGGTATGCTGCTCCAGAGCAATATGGGTTTGCATCTTCAAGCGTACAAACCGATATCTATGCTATCGGGGTTTTGATGAAAGAGCTTCTGACGGGAACAAACGTCCTAAACGACTTTTATGTCAGCCCACTTAAAAGCATTATTACAAAATGCACAAGATTAGATCCGTCTGACCGATATCATAATTATGATGAACTTATAGAAGATCTATTAAAAAACGATATTATTAAATTCAATGATTTTATTCCAGTTGGGTATAGGAGTAGAAAACCTTGGAAAATGGTTCTTTCATCGATATGGTATCTATTTGTAATATGGTTTAGTTTTTCATTAAAAGTGGATAACACTTATGGAATAAAATTGTTTATCGTAAGGTTGGGAATGGCCATAGGGTTAATTTCTTCGACGTTTTTTGCTGGAAACTATCAAAATATTCAGGACAACATTCCAAAAATACGTGAAATAAATAATGTATTAAAGGTTATTGTTATTGCCGTTCTCAGCATTTTTATATTCCTCTCGGTGCTAATCATCACCCTCATTGTAGTTTCTCTATAAAAAATCAGTATCAGTTTGCAGCAACTTGCTACAAATTCTGAAAATGAATCACATGCTCATCTCATATCCCTTGTCATAGTTTTTATGTGAGTCAAGGTATTCGCTGATTTCCTTTTCGATCTCCCTTTGCCGTTTTGATAGAAGGCTTCCTATTCCCTTAGCAATGGCTTTGTCCGGATTCCTGGATGATAGTCTGTCCCTGACAATAGAAGGATTCTTATAGATCTTTCCCTTGTCACCATCGGCAGATCTGTAATTGTCATTGGAAAGAAGCCTGTCATAGCTGTTGTCTCTGATGAAGTCTTTCTTTCCCTGCAGGATGAGATTGGCGATATGCTGTTTTGTTTTTCTGATCTCGGTCATAGACCGATCGGAACTGCTGTAATGGTTTTTATAATTCACCGTATCATCGTATCTTTCAAGTGCGGCCTTATAGCTTCTCCAGGCATCTTTACAGTCTCTGGATTCCAAAAGACGGTCAACGACTTTATAAATTGTTTCTTTGTATGGGGCCATATGATAGGAATTGATCTGAAGTCTTCCCTTATCAGGAAGAATGGCATAAAGATCCTTTAAAGTTTTCACTCTATCAAGATCGATGTGTCTTACTCTGTCCAGTACTTTTGTCTTGGAGATATTGATGTCGTCAAACAGTTCCCGGTATCTGCTTTGATCCTGCCTTCTGATCATCTCGTTGGCAAACATCCTTTTGAAACTGTCTAGCGACTTCTTCGGCAGTTTTCCGTAAAGATGATCGAATGAATGGGACGGTTCATCCTCATAGAACAATAAATGGATATGGGGATGAGGCGTGATGCTGGTTCTGTTTTCCGGATGGAAGTCTTCCCACCAGGAGACATTATCCGGATCCAGACCAAGTGATCGGATATAGGAAGGCATGATCCTATCGATGGCAACAGAGAACTGCTCCTGATTGGACAAATGATAATCATCGGCCGTATCATAGTCTTTCAAGGATACGATCAGCTCATAGACAACAGATCCTTCTTCGGAAAGACATTCCATTCCCTTTTGTTTAAATGCTTTCTTCTTTTCATCGGAATCAAGAAGACCATCGGAACTCATCGTATAGCCGTACCTTCCGGTATAGTCCAATAATGATCCATCCTTGTCCTTTTCAATGTCACTGTATCTTTCCGTGTAACTGAAATAACTGTTTGATCCGCCAAAGATCGATGAAGGTGTGACTGTTCCCTTGAAGCAGCTGTTTTTGGGAGCGGACTGGCCGATCTTAAAATATCTTGCTTTGACGATGAGATCAGGCATTAGAGTTTGGACCTCCAGATCATTCCAAGATCTGCATAGATGCGGCCTTTCCTTTCTGCCATGTAGGAATTAAGAGCTTCGTCCCAGAAGGAATCCTTTCTGTTGATCAATTCATAGGCTCTTCGTTCATTCACGGTCTGGGGCATCAGATCGGAATTGCTGTACAACACCTTGTTCCCGAGATCGTTCTTGATCGCAAGGAAAAGGATCTCATCCAGTCTTTTCCGTAAAGCATCATAGTGAATATCTGTCTGATCCTTTACCATGTTTGAGATCCTGTCTACAACATCCGGATCCCTTGATTCATTGATGATGTCAAAATAGTATTTTCAATGATCTCCTCGATGACCTGTTTTCTGGTCTTGGGCTTGATGCCTAGTCCCTTCAGCTTCTCGTTTTCCTTATCGACCAGCCAGTCGACTTTATTCAGTATATGGTCCTCAAAACGGAAGGACATCACCCTGTTTTCTTTCTTTTTCACGTAATCCTTTCTTCTAATGTGGAAATTTTCCACGTTGCTGCAGCGGACTTCCTCACGAAAGTCAGTAATAAACCTGTACTGAAACGATGTATACAACGGTATTCCTTTGTAAACGGTTTTGTATACACTTTGCAATACAAAATCAGATGATCTTATCATTCTATGAACGCCTTTGAATAAAGGCAAAACTTGGCAGAGCCAAGTTGTCCAGACCGGAATTGTATTACAAAACTGTAAACAATTCCTTTATCCTGCTTCTGTATCAGGACGTAAACAAAGCGGCTATAAACCGCGCGAATGTCAAACGTGGAAATTTTCCACGTTGCTATAGATCACTGATATCGATGTTCAGTCTAGCCATCAGAGCGTTGATCGCCGGAATGGCACTTTGCCTGAACTGTTCTATCTCGCTTTCGGAATAAAGACCGGTTTCCAGATCGGTGAAGTAGCGCTCGATCCCCGAAAGTTTCTTTATGATCTTTCCGCTGTTGTTCTGATGCTGAACCAGGCCACTCTCCATCTGCTTCTTGTAGTTCTGGACGGTGCGGTCGGTCACACCCATCCATGAGGCGATCGTCTCCCGTTCTCTTCCCGAAGGCTTTTCTCCCGAAGCGCATTTGCGGACATAGATCTCCTTCAGTTTGAGATAGATCTTCTTTCTTTCATCGGATGAAAGGACTCTTGCCGCATTGGAACTTACAATCGCCAGAAACTCATCGTCCTCGTTCGTGTATTCCTTGTTATCAACCACACAGGGGATCTGATTGACGAATTCCTTGTCGAAATAATACAAAGGAATCCCTTCCTCAAAAATCGCCTTACAGGCCTTGAACCGCCTGTGACCGGAAAGGATGATGTATAGTCCTTCTTTTGTCTTTCGCACAACCAGAGGCTGTGAAAGCTGAAATTCTTTGATGTTTTCCTTGAGGATATCGATATCGTCCTGTGAGTAGATCTCATTGAGCCTGTTTTCCCTGATCAGCCAGATATCGATCGCTCTGATCTTTCCTTTGGATGCTTCAGCCAGCGAGTCTACATTGAAGAGTCCTCTTGTAATGTTTTCTTCCATCAACTCAAACTCCTTATCTCTTCTACCAGCAACTGATAACTTCTTCCGATCCTGGTATCATCCTTTTCAATGACAAAGCCGGATCTGTCCTTGTTTTTGATCGGAGCAGACTGATAGTTGATGTCCGTTCTAAGAACAAGATCTCCATAGGCTGAACGAAGATAGTCTTCAAAGATCTGTGATGCCTTTGTCCGGTCAGTCATCGTTAAAAGGATCCTGAAGTCCATCTCCGCGATTTCTCCTTCGTCAATGGCTTCCTTTATATTTGTGAGTGTCAGATTCATCCCTTCGATCGAATCCGAAAACATGATGTTGTCGGCGTCCGGATTGACCGGAATGATCACCATATCCGAGCACATAAGCGCATTGGATATCAAAAGATCGATGTCCGGATGGTTGTCGATGATGATGTAGTCGTAGTCTTTCCTGATCGGATCCAAAACGTTCTTCAGCCTCAGCTGCTGGATACCATGGGAGGCATACAGCATTTCCTTTTTCAGTACAAACAGATTCTTTTTTGATGGGATGATATCCAGATTATTAAACTTTGTATGATGAATGCATTCCTCACAGGATTTCTCTTTCCTTAACAGTTCGCAGATCCCATCAAGTTCCAGATAGTTGCTGAAGAACCGCTTGGATGAGTTTCCCTGCGGATCGAGATCTACGAGAAGGACTTTTCCTGTTTCGGAAAGTCCTACTGCAAGATTGATGCTTGTAGTTGTTTTTGAACAGCCGCCTTTGGCTGACATTAAACTGATTGTTTTCATAGTATTCCTTTCGTGATATGACAGATTATGACACTATGACACTTTCCGAGGGGGTATCCCACAAACTGTCATTGTGTCATTTTTGAATCATGTCTGAGTCGGATCGTTCTTTCTCTGCTGGATCTTTCGCAGATCAATTCGATGCCGTTTTCCTTTAAAACATTTGCATTTGAATTCAGATATCGTTTCAACGAATTCGGGTTTCTTCCAAATCTGGAAAGCTTCAATATTGCTGAAACTTCCTGGCATGTACCCGAAACATCTTTTCTCGCTACGATCTGTTCGATGATATATGCAAGCTCATAATCGATTCTGATGTCACTGTCTTCTTCCGATAAAGACATCGTCCTTTTCTTAAAATCGAAGAATACCTTGATATCTTTCTGTTCCACACTCTTTCCATAGACAGAAAGAATTCTTTCCGGGGATTGTCTTTTCTCAGGCATTGACAGGATCATTCTTGTATCCGATGCACCGCCGATGTCGACACTTCCGTTGATTTCACCGGTCTTATTCAGGTGATGAACCAAAATGACCGTTTTGCTCCTGAACGCTGTATCTGTTCTTATAGATCCAAACACCTCATTGACATCCTTATAGACATTGGGATCTTTCCCCTCGTTGATCAGGATCTGAATAAACAGATCAACAATGATCAGATCGGCATCCGATATCTTGTACTCAAGAAGCGAAAGAGGATCAGCCTGCAGTTCCATCACACGTATACTGTCTTGATTTTTAAGACCGACTTTCTCAAACGCTTTGGAAATTTCGCTCTTGGACATCTCGGAAGATATATAAAGGATTCTTTGTTTTGAAGTATTGATTCCAAGGAAACTTTCTCCGTCGGAAATTGCCTTGCACAGATTGATCATCATTGTTGTTTTGCCAGAAGATTCATCTCCGGACAGAATGTTGATCGTCCCGGACTTAATGATTCCATCCCAGACCCAAAGGTCCTCATCCGGGCTTTCAGCCAGGATTTCTTTTACTGATTTGATATCGTTATTCATTTTATTTTCTTTCAGTCAGCTTGTTTCAGGTTATAATTTCCATAGATAAAGCATCGGCTTTATCTGCAAATCACGGATCTCTTACTTCTTGGCGGAACTGGGGGATCCATTTTTCTTTCTGCTGATCTTGTTTAGCTCCTTTCTGTTGATGTGTTCGACATTGATGGTCTGATAGTTCTTCATTGTGGTCGAGATATCCTCATGTCCCATCAGATACATCTGTTCCCGTTCCGTGAGTCCCATGATCTTTATGGAATACTCATGCCGGCAGATCCTTGAAGTCAGATCATCGGGGATTTCAAGTTGCAGTTCCCTGGCGGTCTTCTTCATCCTTCTGCGAACACTGTCCCATAGCTGACGGTAGCTGTTTTCCGTCAGGCACTTTCCGTTTGTCATCTGCAGAAGGAAATCATCCTCATCTAAATCCTTGATCAGATCCGCAAAATACTTTTTATCCTGATCCAGGATCGGAATGACGCGGTTACCGGCATCGGATTTCGGTTTCTTTCTTTTAGGGACATTGCTTGTATAGTCGTTGGCGTGATCGATAATGATCGTATTGTTCTCAAGATCGATGTTCCCCTTCTGTAAGGCGGTAGCTTCTTCTTTCCTTAACCCGTAATCCAGAAACAGCTTCAGAAGAAGCTCCTGGCGATGATTCCATTCGGTGTTTTCAATAACTTTTCTTTCGTTTGATGTAAGACTGCGTTTGGATTTCTCTTTTGTTTTGTTCTTTGGCCTTTGAACCAGGGCCATCGGATTATATCTGATGATTTTCTTTGCCATGGCATATCTGAAGATCTGATTCAGGCACATATAAACCTTCTCGGCGATGTTCGTCTTATCAGCAAGCGGATCCATGACGTTTTTGATATCAGATTCATCAATATCTGAGATCAGACGATGATCCAGAATCGATATTTTTCTAAAGCAGTCGATTTCATACATTTTTCTGGTGGCTGCGGATCTTAATGATTTGCTTTTATACCACCGTTTTCTGATTTCTCCAAAGCATTCGGAATTTGAAATGTAATCTCCATTCCCATCTTTGAAGCGGATGATCTCCCTCCACATCTTCTCTTCAGCGATTTCGGCAGTAGCACCGTAAAAATGCCGTTTGTTGCCTCCTATGGTTGCGGTAATCTCATAGACACCGTCTTTTCTCTTCTTAGCCGGCATATCTGTTCTTTCCTTTATCCAGCTGGAAGTACTCATTGAATGCCCACTCAGGGCAGCTTCCTTCCACCGGCATACGCTTAGGGTCGATACCGTAATGTTCGTTGACCTGCTTCACCAGCCTGCAGGCCGTGGACTTGCTGACGTCTAGTTCTTTTGCTATCTGCTTGACACGTAAAATTTTTTCCATAAGTTCCTCCTATTATGCTCCATTTAATGGTGCATTCTTATATTCTTATTGTAGCACCATATTTTGGTGCATTTCAAGTACTTCATCTATGTTTGGTGAAAAATGCTATAATGAGGTATATGGCAAACCATAATACATTTAAAAGATCATTCTATCTGAACGGCGAAATGCTAAGGCTGATATTAAAAAGCAAAGGCATGACTCAGCAGGCCCTCGCAAAAGCTGTTGGAGTTGGGAGAAATACGATCTACAGAGCCATCAGTTTCAACCGTATGGAAAGCAAAGATGATTTCGATAAGATATGTGACCTTCTTGAAATTGATCCGATCGTTTTGCTGGATAAGGGTTTCTTTTCTCATTTTTGTAATTCTCAGGATGGAACTGACGAAAGTGAAAAGATCAGCACAGAAAAAATTAACGAATATTTAACAGCATATGGAAAAGGATTCCACAGATATGACATTGCATTGTTCAATGATGAATATATCAGTTCTTTCTTTAAAGGATCTCCGGGAGCCGAATCACTTTCCGGAGAGATGAAAGCTTTCCTTTTCGGCAAGATCATTGATTCAAGAGAAAAATTCATTTCCCTACTTTATGAATTCTTTGACAGCCGCAGTGAGGACGAGGATATTGATGATTTTTATAAACAATTTGAAGCGTGGTTTATCAGAAACATCAAGAACAAAGATCTGAAGGACTAATAAACTATATATGGCAATACCGACGAACATACACAGCCTTCTCTCCGGGCGGGAAGTAGAATGGGCAAGAATTGAATTTAAGACGACATGGGATCCTGCCGCCTCTTTAAAGACGATCTGTGCTTTTGCGAATGACCTGGATAACTGGGGCGGCGGATACATCATTATAGGTGTTGCAGAAGAAAACGGAATTCCGAAAAAACCACTTCCAGGCGTTCCGCTTGATAAGGTTGACGAATGGCAGAAGAGTATTTTTGAAAAATGCAAGCTGATTTCTCCGGACTACACTCCGATCATCGGCGTTGAAGATTATGACGGGATGAAATTCATTGTGATCTGGTGCCCAGGTGGATATGGAAGGCCGTACTCTTCGCCAAAAACCATGTCCAAAGACAATAAAGAAAGAATATCTTTCATCCGAAAAGGATCGATCACAGCAGAACCGACCGATGATGAACTGAAAGAACTGTATTCTCTTTCCAACCGCACTCCTTATGACGATCAGGTCAATCATAGAGCTGAGATTACCGATCTCAACTACACATTGATCAAATCATACCTTTATGAAATCGGCAGCGATCTATATAAGACAGCTGATTCCATGGACTTTGTTGAATTGTGCAGAAACATGCATCTGCTCAGTGAACTGCCGGAGTATACAAAGCCAAGGAATGTCGCTTTGATGTTCTTCAATCCAGAACCGGATAAGTTCTTTCCTTATGCTCAAATCGACGTCGTTCAGTTTCCGCAAGGCGAAGGCGGTGATCAGATCATAGAACAGACGTTTAAAGGACCGTTGCACGAACAGCTCAGAGCCGCATTAAGATATATCAGAAATGTCATTCTGACAGAGAAAGTCGTTAAATATCCGGACCGTGCAGAAGCCGACCGTTTCTTTAACTATCCCTATGCAGCGATCGAAGAAGCTTTGGCAAACGCTGTTTATCATAAAGCCTACGATGAACGCGAACCGATCGAAGTCAGAGTGACTCACAACATGATTGAAATCATCTCTCACCCGGGACCGGACCGTTCAGTAACGATCGAAGGTTTGAAACAATACAAAGTTTACAGCAGAAGATACAGAAACAGACGTATCGGAGAATTTTTAAAAGAGCTGCATCTGACCGAAGGAAGAAATACCGGATTCACAAAGATACTTGATGCTTTAAAAACAAACGGATCCCCTCTTCCGGAATTTGAAACTGATGAAGCACACGACTATTTTGTTAGCAGATTCTTTATTCATGAGCATTTCTATGATAATGGGGATGAAAAAGAGGATACTACTATCCCCAAACTATCCCCAAATGTTCAAAGAACCATATTGCAAATCATCAGAAATAATCCAAATGCAACACGGAAAGACATTGCGTCAAAACTGGGATTATCAGTAATCGGTGCAAGATACCATATTGACAAAATGAAAGAAGCCGGCATTATCACTTATGTCGGCACCAGTCGAAATGGTCATTGGGAGATATTGAGAGAACTATCTGATTGATAGATTTCTGTATTTTTGCGATCGAAAAACAGTTTCAAAAGGACAAAAGTCGTAATAACGGTCGTAGCAGAAAAGCGCAAGCATCAAAAAATGCCGTTAAATACTATATTATTTGAATCTCTCCCATCTGACTCTTAATCAGAGGGTCTGGGGTTCGAGCCCCCAGGGAATCACCATTGAGATCAATAAGTGCGAAAGCACTTTTTTATATTCTGAGAATCTATCAAAATTCCAGGCTGTTATCGTTTAACAAGAAATCTTTCAGTCCTATTACAAGCGTTCCCTCTTCCGTTTGCCACGGCACGAGAGCCTTCTCTACAACAATTATTCTTTTGAAACCATCCGGTATATTGATCAAACTCTGCTGCTCCTGCTTCAGTTTTTCGCTTGTGTCTATATTCAAAGCGGACTGAACATAATATCTGCGATTGAAGTGATTCGCAACAAAATCGACTTCATACTGCTTTTTTAAATGTTTTCCTTCCTCCGTAATATTTACAGGAACGACCCCAACGTCAATGCTGTAACCACGATAGATCAGCTCATTATATATTATATTTTCCATCAGATGACTCTTCTCCTGCTGTCTGAAATTCAGACGCGCATTTCTGAGTCCGACATCAGAAAAATAATATTTAGATGGCGTTCCGATGTATTTTCTGCCTTTCACATCATAGCGATCTGCTCTTTGTATTAAAAAGGCATCCTGAAGGTATTCTAAGTAATCGGCGATTGTATGTTCAGAAATACTCTTGTTGTTTCCTTTGAAGGTATTTGCTATCCTTGACGGGTTCGTCAATGAACCAACAGAGGAGCTGATAATATTGACCAATTCGTCCATCCCGTCGCCATTTTGAATACTGTATCGCTCTTTGATATCTTTCAAATAGATCTCCTCAAACACTCTTCGCAGATACTCACTTTTCTCTTCATGACTGTTCAAAGAAAGCAAATACGGAAGCCCGCCATACATCAGATATTCTTCCCAGGCATCACTGAAATCCCCTCCACGGGAATCGAAGAATTCTGAAAAAACCAGCGGTTGAATATGAATGGGCCAGCCTCTCCCTCTGAACTCGGTCATAACATCTTTTGAAAGGAATTTAGAATTGCTTCC
>JAZQIF010000148.1:0-11263 GCA_045540935.1 Erysipelotrichaceae bacterium
AGTGCCTTTAAAGTCTGTTTCGGCACCGCTTCAATCTCATGGGAGAATAATGTGTCATCGATATCAAATAATACGCCCTTGATCATACTTAAATCTTAACATACGGTATAATGAAGCTATGATAAACAATATTACAATCGAGATCTGCATCGGCAATCTTGACGATGCGATCCTCGCCTCTCAATACCCGATCGATCGGATCGAACTCAATTCCGCTCTGGAACTTGGCGGCTGTTCGCCATCTTTGGAAACACTGAAATACCTCAAAGCACATATCGACAAAAAGATCTGCTGCATGGTCAGGCCTCGAGGCGGCGACTTCTTTTACAGCGAGAATGAATATGAAACGATGCTGAAAGACGCAAAGAACTTCCTGGAAGCTGGTGCGGATGGCATCGTCTTCGGTTTCTTACATGAAGACTGCAGTATCGATCTGGAACGCACGAAACAGATGGCCGACCTCATCCATTCCTACGATAAGGAAGCCATCTTCCACAAAGCCTTCGACGAAACGAAAGACCTCGATGATTCCGTTTCCAAACTCATTTCCTGCAAGATCGACCGCATCCTGACATCCGGCGCCGCTGTCTATCCGGACATCTTGCAGGGGTGTAAGAAGATCCATGCCTTATACGAAAAATATGGTGATTGGATACAGCTCTTACCCGGCGGCGGTGTGCGTGTAAACAACATCAAAGACGTCATCACGACGGCCGGATCCGGACAGGTCCATATGACATCCAAGAAAATGAACGATGGCGGCTATATCTGCCTGGATGAAGATCAGCTAAAGGAGATGTTAGAACAGATCGCATCTTTATAAAATGGCAAAAAAGAAAAAATTCAGGATCACCCGCAAGATGAAAAGAGCGATCGGCTTATCCATCGGTCTTTTGATCATCGCTGCCGTCATCTACGGTATCTTTCACGAGCCGGAATACAAGATCGGACCCTCCCCGTATTCGGAAAAACACGAAGCGGTCTACCAGTATATCCACGACGGGGATACGGCGGTCTTTTATATCGACGGCATGGGCGATGTGATCTGCCGCTTCCTGGCGGTCGACACCCCGGAGATCGGCGAAGAAGGCTACAGCGAAGCCAAGCAGTTCACCGACAATACCTTGGAAAAAGCTTCGAAGATAGTGATCGAACTTGACCCAAACTCCGAGCGCTATGATTCCTATGAAAGACTGTTAGCCTGGGTGTGGGTCGATGGTGAACTGATGCAGGAAAAACTCATCGAAAGCCGTATGGGCAAAGTAGCCTATATCTTTCATGACTACTTATATCTCGACTATCTGAAAAATATCGAAAAAAATGTGACCGAAACGGAATAAAACTACAGTTGATAGATGAAAGGAGGAAGATATGGAAGACGACAAGATCGTAAACCTTTATCTTGAGCGCAACGAAAATGCGATCGCCGAGACGAAAAACAAGTATGAGAACTACTGTTTCTCGATCTCCTATTCGATCTTGCACGATCAGCAGGATTGCGAAGAAGCTCTCAACGATACCTACCTGGCGACCTGGAACGCCATCCCGCCCCATCATCCGGAAAACCTCGCGACCTTCATCGGCAAGATCTGCCGCCGGCTCTCGCTCAACAAATGGCGGTCCAACTCCGCACTCAAACGAGGCGGTGACCAGGTGACCTTATCCTTTGACGAACTGGAAGGCTGCATCGGCGAAGACCGCAGCTTCAGGGAAACGCTTCAGGAAAAGGCCCTGACCGATGCCATCAACGAGTTCCTTGCCGGACTCAAAGAAAGCGAAAGGAAAGTCTTTGTCTGCCGCTACTGGTATTTCGATTCCATCGAAGACATCGCGAAACGCTTTTCCTATTCTTCCAGCAAGACAAAGATGATGTTAAAACGCACAAGAGATAAGCTCAAAGACTATCTCATCAAGGAAGGAGTACTGTCATGAAATCCGAAAAAATCATCAACGCCATCAATGACATCGATGACAGATATATTCAAGAAGCTCACACAAAAACAAAAAAGAAATTTGACATAAGCGCCTATCTCAACTGGAACAGTTTCGGCAAGCTGGCAGCCGCTGCCTGCGCCTTACTCTTAGTCATCAATCTCTTCCCGGTGATCTTTCACTCTTATGGAAAAGCAGCCGCCGGAGGAGCGTCCTACGATTCTTCCTATATGGTGCAGGAAAGCGCTGCATATAACGGCAGCTATGCTGAAAGTCCTGCCGCAGAACCGGCCGAAGTCTATTACGCCGCCGATGAGGAAATGGAGACCGAAGAGGCAATCGCCGATACCGGCACTGCCAAACAAGGCAAGAAACTGATCCTGACTTCCTACATGACCATGGAGACCCAGGATATGGATGTCTTACTTGAAAAGGTGAACGGCCTCATCAACAAGTACGGCGGCTATGTTCAGAGATCCTCGATCTACAACCAGAGCACCTACAATCGTTCCTATGAGTCTTCCATCCGCATCCCGGCAAACAACTATGAAGCCTTCTTAAGCGAACTCAAAGGTGAAGGAAATGCCTTGTATTATTCCGAAGAGGTCAAAGACATCACTGACACCTATGCCGACATCGAGGCAAGACTCAATTCTTTACGGGCACAGGAAGCCAAGGTCCTGGAATTCTACGACAAAGCGGAAGATCTGCAGGATCTGATCACTGTGGAATCAAGATTATCCGATATCCGCTACCAGATCGAATCCTATGAATCCCAGATCAAGAATTACGACCTCTTAGTCTCCTATTCAACACTCAATCTGAATGTCAACGAGACCAAAGTCTACACACCAGTCTCCCCGACATTCTTACAGAGGCTGGCCTCTTCCTTCTCCCGAGGTTTCAAAAACTTCTATGAAGGGATCGGCGATTTCATCATCGATGTCGTCTACAATATCTGGACCATCCTGTTCCTGGCGATCCTCGGCTTTATCGGATATCGCGTCTACAAGAAGATCCGAAACAGGAAGAAATAAGACATAAGAAAACGGCAGTTTCTTCATTGAGCGAAGAAGCTGCCGCCTTTTCTTTTCTCGAGACAGATCTCAGAGCTGTTTTTTTACTCTTTTGCCAGACCCTCGACGATGATGCAGTTATCCATCTGTCTAAATAACTCCGATGGAAGCAAGAGCTTGCCGTTGACCTTGCCGGAGCCGACGATGACTTCTTTCTGTTCGAATATGCTTTCATCGACCAGGATCATGAAATCCTTCGGAAGGCCGATCGGCGTGATCGAACCGTATTCCATACCCGTCACTTCACATACATAATTCAGATCGGCAAAACTCACTTTCTTGACGTCCAGAGGATTTCGTACCTTGGCATTCATATTGGCCCGCTTGCCATAAGGGACGACAAGGGCGGCATGTCTTATATGTTCGCCTCTTTGCCCTTCCACCACCAGACAGTTGAGTTCCATCTCATAAGGCACGCCATATTCCCTGCTCAATGACTCGCCATCCGCAAAGGCAGGATCGATCTGAGAGACTCTGATGCATCCCTTCGTATCGAAGTCTTTGATGTATTCAAAAACCTTTTCGGGAAGCAGGTCTTTTCTTTCTTCAATACTTTGAAATTCCAGTTTCATCTAGTACCAGCTTCCTTTGAATAGATTTCCTTTTTCATCTTCGACGATCAGACAGCCTTTGTCGATGCTCATGAAGAGAAGATCGTTTTCATCTTCCTGATTCTGACATACGACATGCCACGAGGCATCGCTGTCCTTGTATGGTTCGTTGACGATCTGTGAAAGTCTGAACTGTCTTTTCTCCGCTCCGCCGAAATCAATGACCAGGATCTCTTCAAGATCGTCCATATAGATATATGAAGTTTCATCTCTCCAATAGCCCCAAAGAAGCGCTTTGACCTCCTCTTCCGTATTGGCGTGATCTCTTGAACACGGGATGTTCTCTCCGTTCTCAGAGTAAAAGCCATCCGTAAGCTCCATCGACAGCTGACTCTCGTTCATCATCGACAGCAGTCCGTTGATGATCTGCCATCCCCCTTCCGGGAATTCATCATCAAAATCGATCCATGTTTCTCCGTCTTCAAAAGACAGAGTCAATATCCGTGATGGGGCATCCAAGGCAAACTCTTCGCTTTCGGGGAGTTCATCCCAGACGGAAAGATTGTTTTTGGAGACATAGTCTTCAAACGGATCGAAGAGGCCTTCTTCTCCTTTATAGATGTAGGTCCTCGTCATACCGGCTTTCATGATCTCCTTACGCAAAGTGAGTTTTCCTTCCGCCTTTGTCAGCATAAGAAAATCTGAGGCATACTCCATGCCACCGCCTTCGCTGTACGAAAGAGACTTCAAGCCTGCGTGTTTGGCTTCTTTCTGTAACAAAGAATCCAGACTCAAAACCATTTTTTCCCCTTCCTTTGTGTCGTTCTCCGTTTTCGGTACAGTCGTGCATCCGCTCAATACCAGCAGGATGATCAGTAATGTTAGATATTTTTTCATAGTTTTTAAAAAAGCTGTACCTTGGCACAGCTCATCTGCTTATAACTGTCTGACTCCCAGGCAATAGGTCTGCTTGACGGAATAATCATCTTCCAGAACGACGATGTCCGCGTCAAATCCTGCTTTGATCCTTCCTTTATGGTCATCCATATTCAGATAACGCATCGGGTTGATCGTTGCGGCATCCAGTGCAATTTCAAATGGGACCAGCGCCTTTTCGACCAGGATCCTGAGTCCTTCGTTGACCTTGAGGGTCGAGCCGGCCAGCTGTTTCTTGCCGGTCGTGATGTGAGCGGAACCATCCGGATAGATCTCGACATCCTGACCGCCGAAATCAAAGACGGAACCGACTTCATAGCCCTTGCACATAAGCGAATCGGTCACCATGATTCCAAAGCCCTGCTTCTCTCTGAAGAAGATGTTCAAAGAAGCCAGTGTCGAATGATTTCCATCACAGATACATTCCGCATAGGTGTCGTGGCAGCGGAATGCCGCACCGACTGCCCCGTTTGCCCTGTGTGAGAAACCGGTCATGCCGTTATATGTGTGGGTGAAACCCTTGGCACCGTTGGCCAGAGCCATGAGTGCCGTATCATAATCCGTATCGGTGTGACCGATCGAAACGCAGACTCCGTTTTCCGCACAATATCTGGTCAAAGCGAAATCTTCATCGTGTTCCGGAGCCATCGTGATGATCTTGATCAGGCCTCCGCAGGCTTCCTGGTATTCCTTGAATTCTTCCACGGTGCCTTTGACGATGTATTCTTCCGGCTGGGCACCTTTGTATTTGACATCGAGATACGGTCCTTCAAAGTGGATGCCTAAGATCTGGGCACCCTTCGGATCTTTTTCTCTGACTTCCGCAACTTCGGCGACCGCCTTCTTGAGCGTGTCATGTGACTGGGTCAACGTCGTCGGGCAGACGCCGCAGACGCCTTCTTTCGGCAGGTCTTTCAGCCATGCCTTCAGACCGTCCTTGCCGCCGGCCGTCGTATCATAACCGTGATAGCCGTGGGTATGTAAGTCATAGAAACCCGGAACGATCCTCAGATCTCCATAATCCTCATCGACATCCTTTGTGCCATAGGGATAGACTGCCTTGATCTTTCCATCCTCGATCTCTACCTGGGCAGGGATCAGAGAAGATGCGATGTATACTCTTTTACTCTGAATTATCATTTCCTTAAATTCTCCTCACTACTATCTTATCACTATCCCCGATAAATGGATTCATTCGCTCGACATGGCACAGGAAACGCCATCTTTAAGCATCTCTATGCAAAACGTGTATAATGAAATTGTTAGAGGTAAAAGTTATACATGCCAAAAAGAAGGATCATCAAAGCAAGTGACCTTTCCGGGATCTTCATCTATCAGGATCCCAAACGGGGCACCATATTCTATGATATCTTAAGCCGCAAAGGATACATCCTGACATCCTCCGATGTCTCTACCTATACGATCTATACGGCTATGTTACCGCTGTGTATCGTGATGGCTTTGCTTTGCGTGCAGCTCTTCCATCTGAATTATCTGGCAGCTGCGATCATCTTCATCGCCTTATATCTGATCGCCGCGATGTGGTTCCGCTTCACGTTCTTCTATAAGCTGCCGGTCGCCGAAAGATGGAAACCGGTGAAGAAAGAAAACCTCTTCGTCTATATGGCAAGAGGCTACACGAAACAGAGACTCATCGTGCTGATCCTGTTATTGCTGGCGCTGACCATCCTGATGCCGGTCTACGCTGCGGAAGAACACTTCGAAGGCATCAACCTGTATGCGACCTATCTGGTTGCCGCGGCGACCTTCGTAGGTCTGATCATCACGACGACGTCGCTGATCATCAAAAACAAACACAACTATTAAAACAAAGAAGCCACGGCAATCGCCATGGCTTCTTATTTTTTTGCTGTCTTTTTCTATTCTTCTTTCAAAGAACCCAAGGCGACGATCTCGCCCGACTTACGGTCAAACAGGATCGCGTTGTTTCCCTTGAAACCGACTTTGACTTTATCGCCCAGTTTATAGACGACTCCGCCAAACATCACACCGGTCAGAAGGTAATTGCCAAGAGCGACACGGACCGTCGTTTCCATACCGGTCGGCATGGAGGAGTAGACTTCTCCTTCGAATTTTTCATGATCGGAGATCTCGACGAATTCCGGACGGATACCGATGACATAATCGTCCTCGGTGTATACGACTTCATCGTCATAATCTTCCGGCTCATTGATCATGGCGACATGATACTTGAAGGAAGTTTCCTTGTTGGAACGCTCGACATAGCCTTTCTTCGAAGCTTTTTCATTGAGCTCTCTTGCCTTTTCTTCGAGCCTTGCCGCATAGTCTTCGCGCCACTTTCTGATATCCAGCGGCTGATTCGGCACGAATCTCAGTTTTTTGTCGCCGAAGACTTCAAGTTCAAAATCACCGTTCACCTGTTTGCCGCAGGCATCGATGAAGTTGATGGCCGGATTTCCTACGAAGTCGGCAACGAACAGATTGTTCGGTTTGTTGTAGACATCGAGCGGTGCATCATACTGCTGCAGATCGCCGTTATCGATCAGACAGATCTTGGTCGCCAGGGTCATGGCTTCCATCTGATCGTGGGTGACGTAGACGAAGGTCGATCCGGTATCCAGATGAAGTCTCTGCAGCTCCGAACGCATCTCCAGACGAAGCTTGGCGTCGAGGTTTGATAACGGTTCATCCATGAACAGTACTGTCGGTTCCGGTGCCAGAGTCCTTGCGATCGCGACACGCTGCTGCTGACCGCCGGACAGTTCTGCCGGATAACGGTCCATGAACATGCCGATATTTGCGATACGGGCAACTCTTCGTACCGAGAGGTCCATTTCTTCCTTGGTGAGCTTGCGCACTTCCTTGACGACTTCCCCATCCTTCATGGCGGTGAAATCATCATCGAGCGTATAGCCCTTGGAAGCTGCCTTGGATCTGGCATTTTCGATGACCTGGTTGAGCTCAGCGACATGTTTCTGTGCTTCGCTGATCGCATCGGAAGCTTTGTGCAGGTTATAACCTAAAAGCTTCTTGGCAGAGAATTGGGAGATCTCGTAGGCATCGATCAGTTTGACGATGGCCTTCTTTTCGTCGAGCTTGCCCTTCTTGTCGAAGCAGTCGTTGACGATACGGGCAACATCATTCGGTCTCTGTAACGCTTTGATCAGCTGCTTGGAAGTCCGGGCATCAAAATCGATGACCGGCAAAGCTTCCTTGACGTTGGTCAGACCGAAAGAGATGTTGTCATAGACCGTCATGTTTGGCCACAGAGCGTAGTTCTGGAAAAGGAAGCCGACCTTACGCTTGTTGGCAGGGATATTGATGCCTTCCGAAGAATCGAACACCACGCGGTCACCGATCGTGATCTTGCCGGAAGTCGGCGTTTCAAGACCTGCGATCATTCTTAGCGTCGTCGTCTTGCCGCATCCCGAAGGACCCAGCAGTGTGACGAAGGCATTATCTTCAATGACCAGGTTCAGGTCATCTACTGCATAGAATCTGTCATAACGTTTCGTAACATGTTCCAGTACGATTTTTGGCATTGTATTATCCTCCAATTCCTTCATCCAGGCTCGCGCCGGTGATCTTGTTTACTGCATAGTTGGAAATTAAGATCGTCACGATCAGTATCAGGTTGATGCCGCTCGAGAACGCATAGAGACCCATCTCATCGAAATAGTCCAGAGTCGTCGACAGGATGAAGCCCTGCACGCATAGCAGCATGAACAGAGACAGCTCTCTTAAGCAGGTCATGAACGGAAGTAAGAAGCCCGATACGATCGAAGACTTCTGGATCGGGATGATGATCCTGGTCATACGCTTGATCCATGGCACATCCTGAATGATGGCCGATTCTTCGATCTCGTTGGACAGCTGCAGCATCGAGTTCAGCGAACTTCTTGAGGCGAACGGGATGTACTTGACGGTACCGACGATGATCAAAGCGGTGTATGTATTGAACAGATTCACCTTGCCCGAAGAGAACAGGATGAAGTATGCCGCACCTACCGCAACGGAAGGCATCAGGTAAGGTAAGAATGCCATCGAGTTGACATAGCTTGCCAGTTTGCCATGCCTGTCCTTGGATACCGCATAACCGATCAAAGTACCGATGACACCGGCTGTCAGACAGCAGATGATGGAGACCAAGATCGTGCCGCGGAAGGCGTTCCAGATGGTCTTGTTATGTAAGATACCCATCTGACCGTACATGCCGTTTTCGGTGACGTTTTCATTGGTCACCCACCACTTGGTAGTCAGGTTGTTGGCATTGCCGGTATATAAGAACGAATAATCACCCGGATTCGGTAAGAAGGTCTCAAAAGCAAAGGAGATGATCGGATAGATCGATGTGAAGAAAGTGATGATCACAAAGATCACAGCGATGACATATCTTCCCGATCCCAGATTGACCTTGGTCGTCTGACCGGACTTGCCGGTAACGGTCGTATAAGACTTTCTGGAATGTAAAGAACGCTGGTTGAGATACATGATCGCTACACCGAATAACATCATGATGATACCGATGATCGAAGCTTCGCCGGTATACTTGTCATTCATCGAGACATACTTGGTCGCCAAGGTCGTCAGGCCAAGATAGTGCGGGACCGGATAGGAACCGATCGTCGAACCGGCGACTAACAGGATCGTCGACAGGATGGCCGGCTTGACCATCGGGATGGTGACTCTGGTGAAGATCTTCCAGCGCGGTGTATCCAGTATGGTTGCCGCTTCCTCAAGGTTGGCATCCATGTTTTTGAAGATGCCGCCGATCAGGATGTAGGCAAATGGCGCATAGTGCATG
This sequence comes from Erysipelotrichaceae bacterium, assembly GCA_045540935.1. Taxonomy (GTDB): domain Bacteria; phylum Bacillota_I; class Bacilli_A; order Erysipelotrichales; family Erysipelotrichaceae; genus Colivicinus. The sequence goes on from JAZQIF010000148.1 coordinate 9,282, forward strand.
CCTAAGACGATGATGCAAGGGAAGAGTCCCACGCACCACCAGGCCGGCATCGTGATGCCAAACAACGACGCCAGTAAGCCATTGGATGTACCAGTCACGACGTTGGAGTTGAACAGGTTCTGCCATACGACAGCCAGGGTCCATTGCGGCATGATGTATGGGAAGATAAAGATCGAACTCAGATACTTCTTGAACGCCATGTTGGTCCTCGTGATCAGATAGGCAAAGATACCGCCGAATAAGATCGCGAAGGTACAGGCACCGATCGCCAGCCAGACCGTATTGATCAAAGGTGTCCAGAGATTGGTCTTGGCAAGTCTTGAAGTGAACAGATCGGTGTAGTTGGCAAAGGTATAACCGCTGGCCTTGCCTGACAGATACTGGTCGATCGTTCCCGGATGGATCTGGAAGGTATCACGGATGATCGCAAAGATCGGCGCGATCGTCGTAAAAGTGACCAGGATGCCCGTCAGGATCAGGATGATGTTTTGAGGTTTGCTGAGATAAGTCTTTATGCTGTTGAGACGGATTTTCATTGATTTTGACATAAATTACCTCTCTTATAGAAAGTGCCTTCGTAGATCATACTACAAAGGCACTACGTTACTTACTGATGAATACTCAGAAACTTTGACTGTTATTCAGGAGTATACTTATCGAGCATTTCGATCCATGAGCCGACAGTGAAGGCTACGGATGCGCAATACTTCGGATCTTCGACGACGAGCTTGCCATCGCCTACCCACCAGTCATAACCCTTATCCATCGTCGTCTCACATGCGACCTTTGCGGATAAGCCTTCGGAGTGGTGATATTTCTCTTCGGTGCCCTGTGCAACTACCGGGTTGGAAGAGTAACCGCCTAAATCCTTGCCCCATGCAGAGAAGCCATCGACTGTCTCAGTCATGTAAGCGATGAATGCACAGGCTGTCCAAGGAAGCGGTGAGTTGTCTGTGACGAACAGATAGTGGCAATATGCGTAGCCGCCGATGCCTTCATAACCCGGCTGGTAAGCAGCGACCTTGATGTTGTTGACGGAAACGGTATCTGTTTCTTCAACGGAACGTACCTTAGAATAGACTAAGAGACCGAATTTATCGACAGCGGATGCATCGACCAGCGTGTTGCAGATCGGGCCATCATCGGTGACTGCATTGTAGCTGTTGACCCAGAGCTTGATCCAAGCCAGGGAGTACTTGCCGTTTTCGCCTAAACCTAATTCGGCAGCATCTTTTTCCATCGCATCGACAGTCGGCTGGAAGTATGCCTGTTCCTCAGTAGAGAGCTTGTCATAGGCATCTTTCAGATAAGCCGCATATTCGTCCTTCGTCAGCATGTATAAGAAGTTCTTGCCGACGATCTCGGAGTCGATATCCATGAACAGACCGTGTTCGCCTTCTGCTACGAAATCCCAGCAGTTGTCGTAGGTCTTGTCCGGATTGACACAGTTGTATTCGAAGATCTTGTTCAGAGTCTGCAAAGGCAGATATCCTTCGTAAGCATCCGGAGTCGTACCGTTGGCTTCTGCCCACTCTTTTGGGATGAAGGTATCCAGAACACCGGTCTGGACCATCTTGGATTCGATCTGGTTGCCATCCTGGATCAGGGTCATGGCAAAGGTACCTGTTTCCTTGAGGCCGTCAGCTGTCAGCTGATCGAAGATCTTGTTGTTCTTCGGCTGCTGCCATTCGAATTCCATCTTGTAGCTTGGATCGATGGTCTGCAGATATTCGATGAACAAAGGAAGTGCGGATTTGCCACGTGAAGAGTTACCGACACCGTAGAAAGTCTTGCCATTGGACTCTTCGATCGCCTTCTTGGCGAGTTCTTCCAGAGTCATGCCTTCCGCTTCCGCGATGATCGCTTTGACACCGGAAAGTTCAGCGGCGCCGTTGTCTGCCGGTGCAGGTGTTTCTTTCTGACCGCAGCCAACAAAAGTCGTTAATGCCAAGACGATGCTTAACATTACCATCAGAATCTTT
>JAZQIF010000149.1:0-8201 GCA_045540935.1 Erysipelotrichaceae bacterium
CCTTATTGACGATGATGTCGATCTTAGGCGGCGGATCCATCGAACAGATGTCGATCTTCTCCTTAGGTGTCGGACCGTACATCACGGCTTCCATCATCATCGAACTGCTTGCCATGGATATCATCCCGGCTCTGACTGAGATGGCAAAATCCGGCAAGAAGGGAAGACAGCAGATGGACCGTATCACCAGATACCTGGCTGTCGTTATGGCTCTTGTTCAGGGTTACTTCATCGTTCAGTATCTCGATCGTGCATATGCGGGATACAACTTCATTGAAAACCCGGGCTTCACGAGCTATCTGTATATCTCCGTGATCTTCACGGCCGGCACATTCTTCTTACTGTGGCTGGCTGACCAGATCACGTCCAAAGGTATCGGCAATGGTACATCCATGATCATCTTTGCCGGTATCGTCGCGGATATGCCGACGACATTCCGTGTCGTGTATGAAACTTTCCTTGGTCCGACGGCCACTTCGACCTTAGGCATCGGCGGTTTCATCGCGTATATCGTCATGTATGTGGCGATCATCATCTTAGTCGTCCTCATGCAGATGGCAGAAAGAAGGATCCCGATCCAGCAGTCATCTTCAAGAGCTCTCAACAAGACCAAAGGTGATCTCAACCACTTACCGTTAAAGATCAACTCGGCATCTGTCATCCCTGTCATCTTTGCTTCCGCATTGATCCAGGGTCCGCAGATCATCGCTTCCTGGGTCAACCAGGACGCATATAACTGGTTAGTCAAGATCTGTGATTTCACAAGTCCTTGGTTCTTACTGTTCTATGCCGTATTGATCATCCTGTTCACGTTCTTCTATACGAACCTGACGATCGACCCGCAGAAGATGGCCGACGACTTAGGGAAGAACGGACAGTACATCCCGGGCGTAAGACCGGGCTCTGAAACCAGAGACTATGTATCCAAAGTCCTCAACAGGATCACAGTCTTAGGTGCGTTACTTCTGACATTCATTGCGATCTTACCTTACGTAACATCCAACCTGACCGGTCTGTCACAGCGTGCAGCTGTCGGCGGAACAGGTATCATCATCGTTGTCGGTGTTGCGATGGATACGATCAAACAGCTGAAGTCGCAACTGACTTCGAAGCAGTATAAGAGTTTTGTAGGAAAGTAGAGGTATAAATGAATCTTCTGATAATCGGTGCTCCGGGTGCCGGAAAAGGCACTATGTCTGATCTGCTTATCAATAACTATCATCTGGTCCATGTCTCCACCGGAGATATGCTCAGAGCTGCCGTCAAAGCAGGTACGCCTGTCGGTCTCAAGGCCCAGGAATACATGAACAAAGGCGCTCTTGTTCCGGATGAAGTGATCCATGACATCATCGTTGAAAGGCTGTCCCAGGACGACGTCAATGACGGATTCCTGTTCGACGGTTACCCAAGGACTCTCAATCAGGCCAAAGACCTCGATCTGATCTTGAAAGAGATCAACAAAAAGATCGACCGGGTCATCAACCTCGACATCGAGGATGAAGAACTGATCAAGAGGATCACGGGAAGAAGATTATGCCCTACCTGCGGTGAGATCTTCAACATTTATTACAAAGCCCCGGCAAAAGAGGGCATTTGCGATAAGTGCGGTGCGAAACTCATCCAAAGAAAAGATGATAATCTTGAAAGTCTGACTGTCAGACTGGAAGAATATCATAAAAATACTCAACCGGTAATTGAGTATTATGAAGCAGCGGATATCGTCAGCCACATCAATGCCAAACAAGGTGTCAATGAGGTCTATGAAGATATCAAAGCTGCATTAGAAGGGTTGTGCTGATGATTTCAATCAAATCTCCTCGGGAAATCGAATTGATGGATATTGCCGGCTCTATCGTCGCCAAAGTCCACAAGAAGATGGCCGAGATCATCAAGCCGGGTATTTCGACGCTTGAGATCAATCGTATCGCCGAACAGGTGATCCGGGAGAATGGTGCGACTCCGTCGTTCAAGAACTATCAGGGATTCCCGGCTGCCGTATGCACGTCAGTCAATGACATGCTCGTGCACGGGATCCCTGATCACACGATCTTAAAAGACGGGGACATCATCACGGTCGATGTCGGTGCCTGCTATAAGGGTTATCACGGTGATTCCGGATGGACATACACCGTAGGTAATGTGACCGATCCGAAAGTATTAAAATTACTTGAGGTGACGGAAGAAGCCTTATACAGAGGACTGGCACAGGTGAAACCTGGCAATCATATCGGAGACATATCCAATGCGATCCAGACTTATGTCGAATCCTTCGGGTATGGCTTACCGGCAGATTACACAGGGCATGGCATAGGAAGAAGTGTTCATGAGGATCCATATGTACCAAACGTCGGCAAGGCAGGTACGATGGAAGTCCTTAAGAAGGGCATGTGTATCGCTGTGGAACCGATGGTATTCATGGGCTCTGCAAGGTGTTATACTTTACCGGATGGCTGGGGCGTCAAGTCTTACGACCATTCCTGGGCTGCTCACTATGAACACACCGTCGCAGTAACAGAGGACGGCTTTAAGATTTTGACAAAGGAGGACTAGTATTTGGCAAAACAAGATGTCATCGAGATCGAAGGTCTGGTCACAGATACTTTACCGAATGCACAATTCAAGGTGAAACTTGAGAACGGTCACGAGATCCTGGCTCACGTTTCTGGTAAAATCCGTATGCATTACATCCGCATTTTACCGGGTGATAGAGTGACTGTAGAGATTTCGCCATATGATCTAACACGTGGGCGAATTACATTTAGACATAAATAGTCTAGGAGGGAAAACATGAAAGTAAGACCATCTGTAAAACCAATGTGCGATAAATGTCGTGTCATCAAACGCAAAGGTCGCGTCATGGTTATTTGTGAAAACCCTAAACACAAACAAAGACAAGGTTAAAAGGGAGGAAGAAATTTAATGGCTCGTATTGCTGGAGTTGATATTCCAAATAATAAACGCGTTGTAATATCTCTTACTTACATCTACGGTGTAGGTCTGACGACTGCGAAGAAAGTCCTGGCTGACTGTGGTATCAGCGAGGATCTTCGTGTCAAGGATCTTACGGATGATCAGATGAATCAGATCCGTAAGGCTTTGGATGAATATAAGCTTGAAGGTGACCTGAGAAGAGAAACTCAGCTCAACATCAAGCGTCTGATGGAAATCGGCTGCTACCGCGGCATCAGACATAGAAAAGGCTTACCGGTCAGAGGCCAGAGAACCAAGACTAATGCCAGAACCCGTAAGGGACCGAGAAGAACGGTAGCTAACAAGAAGAAGTAAGGAGGATAAACAATGGCACAGAAAGCAAAAACAACCGCACGTAAGAAACGTGTCAAGAAGAATATTGCCAGTGGCGTTGCGCATGTCCACTCAACATTCAATAATACGATCGTTACGATCACTGATGAAGCCGGCAATGTCATTTCCTGGTCATCTGCTGGTGCATTAGGTTATAAAGGTTCACGTAAATCCACTCCATATGCTGCGCAGCTGGTTTCTGAAGCTGCAGGCAAGACGGCAATGGATCACGGTATGAAGAAGGTCGAAGTCAACGTCAAGGGACCGGGCCCGGGCAGAGAAGCTGCTATCAGAGCACTCGCTACTGCCGGTCTGGAGATCACCGCTATCAACGACGTGACACCGATCCCGCATAACGGTTGCCGTCCGCCTAAGAAACCTAGAGGCTAAAGCTAAGGAGGGAATTTATGAATAAATTTGAACGTCCTAAGTTTAAAGTAAGTGACTATGTCGAATCCGATAACTATGGCAAATTCGTCATCACACCTCTGGAGAGAGGCTTCGGTACGACATTAGGCAATGCTTTAAGGAGAACTATGCTGTCATCCTTACCGGGTGGTGCAGTATATTCTATCAAAATAGACGGGATCTTCCATGAGTTCTCATCTATCAAAGGCGTCAGAGAAGATACTACATTAATCGTATTAAACATTAAGAGTTTGATCCTGGACATCGCGGATGACGACGTATATACGCTCCGTATCTCCGCCAAAGGTCCTTGTACAGTAAAGGCTGAAGATATCATTCTTCCTGCCGGTGTCGAAGTTTTAAATCCTGAATTAGAGATCGCTCACCTCGATAAGGGCGGCGAATTAGAGATGGAACTGCTTGCCAGAAAAGGCAGAGGCTATGTCTCCGCTGATGAAAACAAGCTGCTTTACCAGGGTTCTTCCCAGGGCATCGGAACGATCTATACGGATGCGATCTACACACCGGTCGTTAAAGCGAACTACACAGTTGAACCGACACGTGTCGGACAGTCCGCTAAGTATGACGAACTGACGATGGAAGTATGGACCGATGGTTCCATCAATCCTAAAGAGTCACTTGCGCTGGCTGCCAAGATCCTCGTCTCGCATCTTGAACTTCTCACAGAAGTTGACAACGACGTCAATGAACTTGATTCCTTGATGAAGGACTATGTCAACGAAGGCAATGCCAAGAAGGTCAACATGTCCATCGACGATCTTGATCTGACAGTCAGATCATACAACTGCTTAAAGAGAGCAGGTATCTCAACAGTCGAAGAACTGACACAGAAGACTGAAGAAGAAATGAGCAGAGTCAGAAACCTCGGCAAGAAGTCCTTGAAAGAAGTCAAGGAAAAGCTGCAGGCTTTGAACCTCTCCTTCAAACACATTGACTAAGGGGGAAATTGAAATATGTGGAATCGTAGATTAGGCCGTACGGCTGACCATAGAGTAGCCCTTCTTAAGAACCAGGCAACCGATCTGATCTTAAAAGGTAAGATCGAAACTACGGAAATGAAAGCTATGGAATTAAGAAGCGTCGTCGATCATCTGATCACAATCGCTAAGAAGAATGACTTAGCTGCCAGAAGACAGGCTGCCGCATACTTAAGAAATGTCACTACCAAAGATGGTAAGACAGCCGTTCAGGTATTATTTGATGAAGTTGCCCCGAAATACAAAGACAGAAACGGCGGCTATACCAGAGTCAACAAGACCGGTATCAGACGCGGTGATGCTGCGAAGATGGCAACGATCGAATTAGTCTAATTTATTCAAGAAAAGCTCCGAAAACGGAGCTTTTTATATTAACGTTTTTTATAGATCCGACACGGATCAGATCAATGTGAATAATGCAGGAAGCAAGTCTACCAGCAAAAGGCCTGTGACATAGGCTGCAGTCTGCGAAGACAGTGCTGCAAAGTAAGCAGATCCGATCGAAACGGATCTGTTTTTATATAAGTATCCCTGATAAAACGCAAATAAGAGATGCGGGATCCATAGGAACATGAAGTATTCGACGATACTGAATCCGTTCTTATAGCTGTAAAAAGAAATAAGGGAGTGGATCAGGATCTGGAACAGGAGATTGCTTGAAAAGATCAGCGGATAGTCTTTCTTCAGCGGTTTATAGAATAATAAGACGACAAGACAAGGAATCAGGGTACATAGGAATATCCGGATCAAGGTGTTGGTCACTGCATGCGGATAATCATAATTTCTTTCGATGCTCATCGATCCGTTTTCTACAGTAACGTTATACGTACTTGATAATGCATAGCGGCTGACCGGCTCATCCGAAACGATAAAGGTATCGGAATCCGGATAATAAAGAAGGATCTTGAAATCTTCCGGCGGATAGAATGGCCAGTAGAGATATCCGTCAGTGACATCCTGGAAATAATTCAGATAGAAATAATAGTCTTCATCTTGATACTCTTTAAAAAAATCTTTGACTTCTTCCGGCGCATTAAGGTCGAATGCCAGTTCGGATGACCAGGATCCGGAGACCGACGTCTTTGACAGCAATGTACCGTAACATGTTCCTTCGATCCCGTAGAAGGTGATCCTGGTATTCTGGTCATAACCGTTGTTGATCTTAAGCGGATTGAACAGAAGAAGGGATATAAGCAATAACTTCTTGAACATACATACAAATTATACCGTAGAAAATGTAGGATTATATGTGTTATAGATCGAATACAGATGGTATTTGCATATCTGTTGATCAAACAGATAGAGAAAGCAGACCTGAAAGGGGTTTATATAAGAGACATTATGAACGGAGTAAAGTTTGATGGCCAGAACATATAACGAAGACTATCTGGAAGATGCAATGGACAATCTGGGGACTGCATTCGAATATGCATATCAGGCTTATGGAATGGCAGCAGATACTTTTTATACAGCTTTTTTGAATTCGGGCTTAGGTGCGCAATTCGAAAGAGGATCGGTAAAATATGTGGCCGGAATGTCTGGCAAGGAACTCGCTTCAAAAGCAGTAAATGAGTTTCGAAGCAAACAAACAAGAGTTGAAGATAATACTGATTTTGGTTATTCCCTCCAATATTGGTGTGGCTACATCCTTGCCTATTTTCAATGGAAACATGCGATCGGATTCAAACAGCTTAGGTACTATCTGGAAATGAAAGATCTGGAAAAACTGTATGGTACACTTCATGAAACGTCTTTGGAAAGAAGTGATGCAGCCATCTGCAAGTACATCATGAACAAACGATTGAAGTCCAAATTACAGTATTATCGTCTGATGAATGATCTTTCGCAATCTGAACTGTCAAAAATATCGGGAGTTTCTTTGCGAATGATACAGCAGTATGAACAAAGGAAAAAAGATATCAATAAAGCAAGTACAGACTCTCTGTATCGTCTGTCTTTCCCGCTTCATTGTCGTATCGAAGATCTTATGGAGTGGGACTTTACGAAAGAAAGCTGACTTTGGTGTTTTGATTGGGCTGCATATCGCAGCCTGTTTTTTTGTTCTTTGCATAACGGTCCAAAAGGAAGAGAAAGACTGGAAAAAGGAAAGGAAACAGTGTATGGTATATAACTGTACGCATGAAAGCAGCTGAAAATAAAGTAAAACTGAACAAACGCGATGAGAGATATCTGAATATGTCACTCAACGACAATATGTGGAAGGTCATCTTGTATATAGGCACGCCTTTGGCGATGTACCAGATGCTTTCCCAGATCTTTGCCATCCTCGATACGATGATGGCTGCCCACATCTCCAAAGAATCGGTATCGGCAGTTGCCTATCTGTCACAGGTCAATCACATCCTTTCGGCAGTCGGCGGCGGTCTGGCGGTAGGTGCCGGCATCAAGATCTCCCATGCCTTCGGCCAGGGCGATTTCGATCTGGTGAAGAAGAGAGTCTCTTCTTTATATATCCTTTGCTTAAGCGTCGGTGTATTGATGTTGGCGGGGATCCTTCCTTTTACCGGACAGTTCTTGAGACTGGCGGGTACGCCGGAAGGTCTGATCGCCGTCGGCACGAGCTACTTCATCGTTCAGCTTCTGACGATGGTGATCACGTTTTTAAATAATGTCTATATTGCCGTCGAAAGGGCAAGAGGCAATGCCAAGCTCATCTTCAAGCTGAACCTGATGGTCATACTGACGAAGCTTTCTCTGACGGCATTCTTTGTCTATATATTGAATTCGGGTCTCGTAATGATCGCAGTTGCTTCGCTCATCTCGCAGTTCGTCTTGCTGGTGATCGCCGTATACAACTCCTTGAAGGGCGATTCGGCATTCGGCTTCTCGCTTTCTGCCGTCTCCAAGGAAAGAAGGGTCATCGAACCGATGATACAGAATTCCGTGCCGGTCATTGCCGAGAAAGCGCTGTTTGCCTTTGGCAAGACGATCGTCAATGCAATGTGTACGGTGTATGGCGATCTGATGGTCGGCGCGATGGGTGTATCCAACAATCTGGGCGGTTTCACTACCATGCCGCAGAACGGCTATCAGGAAGGCTGTGCTTCCATCATCTCGCAGAACTTCGGAGCAAGAAAATATGAAAGGGTATTGAAAGCCTTCTATGTGACGATGCTGATCAATATCTTCTTAGGCGCTGTGATCTCCGGTTTTGAGATCTGGCAGATGGATTTCTTTGCCTCCTTGTTCGATTCGGGATCGGCAGATTTCCATGAGATGATCAAACTCGTCTACCGCTACGAAGCCTTGGGTGCGATTCCTCTTGGCATCAATTCGGCCGTCATGGCTCTGTTATATGGACTGGGCAGGACAAAGCTCACGCTCATCGTCAATATCGCAAGAGTCTTTGTCTTCCGTATCCCGGTCTTCTGGTTCTTACAGAACTTCACGAATTTCGGCGAGGCAAGCGTAGGAATCGTCATGATGGTCTCCAACGTCTCGGTCACCGTGCTGAAGTCGGAGGCCAAGCGG
>JAZQIF010000150.1:0-2614 GCA_045540935.1 Erysipelotrichaceae bacterium
AGCGTGGCGATCGTCGAGATGTCCATATCGCCATAGATCGAAGAAGCAAGTGTTCTAGGGATCGGCGTTGCGGACATCAGGATAAAGTCACAGTCCTGACCTTTGTCTTTCAAGGCCTGTCTTTGTTTCACGCCGAAACGATGCTGTTCATCGGCAATGACCAGCCCGAGATCCTTGTATTCAACATCTTTAGAAAACAAGGCATGGGTCCCGACGATGACGTCATATTCCCCATTTCTGATCTTTTCCTTCGTCTTTTTTTCCTCATCCATTGCCGAATAAAGAACACCCACCTTCACGCCGAATGGTGACAACTGTTTCTGCAAGGAAGCGGCATGCTGCTTGGCGAGGATCTCGGTCGGAGCCATCAGAGCCCCCTGATAACCCGCCAGATAGTTGGCATATAAGCCGATCATCGCCACCGCCGTCTTGCCCGATCCGACTTCCCCTTGTACCAGACGGTACATCATCTTATCGGAAGAAAGATCGTTCAGTATATCATTTACCGCATCTGCCTGGTCCTTAGTCAGTTCAAATCCCAAAGTTTCAATAAAGGCATCCACTTTCTTACGATCGAAACGTTTGCCTTTCTTCTCGGATTTGGTCGTATTTTCTTTTAAAATATCCAATGAAAGATAGAAACGTAAGAATTCCTCATATTTCAGACGGCTGATCGCCATGGCCAGATTCTTTTTGTTCAATGGTGCATGGATGTCGTGGATCGCGTTTTTGTGATCGGTCAGATGATGCATTTCTTTGAATTCTCTCGGCAAATCATCTTTCAGTTCATCTTCACATTTCGCGTAGACGGCCTGAATCAGCTTTTTGATGTCATTCTGCGAGATGCCTTCTTTTAAAGGATAGTAAGGAATGATGCTTCCGGTCATATCACCGGCATAATAGTTGGATGCTGTGACTTTGTTGTTGCCGTCATATCTGCCCAGGATCGTCAGTGTCTCATTCATCCTGAGATTGCGGATCCAGGGACGGTTGAAGATCGTGATGGAGATGATCTCTTCTTCATACATCACTTTGAAACGGCTGGTCGACAGCTTCCCTCTTCTGAATGTTGAAGGATATGAGACAAGTTCGCCGACAAAGCAGACCTGTGATCCGATCTTGAAATCCTTGTATGGCGTTGCATCATACATTTCATAACGGAACGGATAATACGATAAGATGTCATCACTGTTAAAAAGAGATAGTCTTTCACATATCTCTTTGCGTTTCACTGTAAGCTTAAGGTCTTTCAATTCCATCCAAACAATATTTTATCAAACCTGAATATTTTGTGTTAGAATAATGAAGTATCCCCGGATGGCGGAATTGGCAGACGCGCACGACTCAAAATCGTGAGGAGAAATCCGTGTCGGTTCGACCCCGACTCTGGGGACCATTCGCAAAACAAAGTACAGGCAAACACCTGTACTTTTTTACTTTAAGATCACATATAAATACTTATAAACCTAGTTTTTTTATCAGTGCTTCCTGTAAGACCTGCGAAAAATTGACATTTGCCTTGACCGCTTTATCATTAAGCCATTGGGGGATCGATAATGTTTTTTTGACAGCCTTGGTATTGTATTTGCGGGCATAGTATTCCGGATCTCCTTCCACCAGCATAACGATCTCATTCGGATTGTTTTTCTTTACTTCCACAAGAGAACTCGGCTTGCTGATCGATCTGTCGATAACTTCCCCGCTTTTATCCAACCATAAACTCAAGGCGTCTTTGGCCATTTCCAAAGCTTCTGTATCATTCTTACCTTGGCTGAAACATCCAGGCAGATCAGGAAATTCGATCCAATATCCGCCAACATCTTCAGCTATATGGAAAACTGCGGGATAATATATCTTAGCCATAAGTGCACCTCCAATTATTAAGAAGGAAGGCAGAGCCTATTTACTAAGTCCTGCCTGCTTGAGGATGGCTTGTTCCAACCCCTTGCCTAAATCCTTGCTGTGGTAATGAACTTGTGTTGTTCTTCCGGTAACAGGGTTCTGAAATTTACGATGAGAACCTTTCCCGCCAGAAACTTCTACGAAACCGTTTTTCAGAAGGAACTTCACCATTTCCTTAGACGTCATAGGCATATGGTGACCTCCTTAACACATTATAATTATAATACGTATTATTACGTATTTCAAGATAAGTATATTTTCACGAAAGTATTGGGTCTTGAAGGATAGAATGCCTTTTCGAATAAAGAATAACAGATTGACACTCCACACGGCTGAAGCCGTGGGATTCTTGCTTCAACGATCGTTGCATCCTTTCCGAAGAAAGCACGACTTATATGATCTCTGCAAGCGTAGGGCAAAGCCCGGTTCCCGCGTGCCCCGCGGTACCAAAAAAATGGCTGAATTTACATAGCAAGTGCTTTTGCGAGAATGTTTTTCGCTGCGTTATGGTCGCGATCGTGGACAGCACTGCAGTTCGGGCATTCCCATTTGCGGACCTTAAGGTCTTTGAGCTTCGGATTCCTGTATCCGCAGCAGGAACACATCTGGCTCGACGGAAAAAATACAGGCACCTTGCGTATTTCGCACCCATGCTCGAAAGCCTTATATTCAAGCATAGCAGTGAAACGACCCCACGCAGCATCAGATACAG
>JAZQIF010000151.1:0-9881 GCA_045540935.1 Erysipelotrichaceae bacterium
CCTATATCTGCTGTTCGTCTATATCGCGACGCTGATCTTCCTCTCCCGAGGCCGGCATCTTTTCGCAGCTCTGGCATTCTGCCTGGCGTTTGGCGACAGCTTCCACCTGTTCCCGCGCATCAAGATCGCTTTGAAGGGCGAAGGCAAGGATGACGCGCACCGCCTGCAGCTGGGAAACATCATCTCTTCGGTCACCGTCACTTTGTTCTATGTGATCTTATACTTCATCATGAAACAGATCCATGCCGATCTGCCGACCCTGATCTTACATGTCTTACTGGCACTGGCGGCCGTTAGGATCTACATGCTGACGATGCCGCAGAACGACTGGTTCAAACGCAACAGCAAGGAAAACAACTGGCACATCTACCGCAATATCCCCTTCTGCCTCATGGGCATCGTCACGATCTTCTATCTGATCGTTTACTGTAACAGATATCTGATGGCATTGCTTGTCCTTATCTCCTTTGCCTGCTACATGGGCACGGTCATCCTGGCCAGGAAGAATCCCAAGATGGGGATGCTGATGATACCGAAGACCATCTGCTACATCTGGATGCTTGCGATGTTCTTATAAGCCTGTCAAAAGACAGGTTTTCTTATGCAAAGAAAAAGAGCTTTTTCAGCTCTGCTTCTTCACAAAATACTTCCGCAAGAAATAGGTCGGCGTACAGCTCCAGGCATGACAGAAGCTGTGAACGGCCAGTCCGCCGTATGGCGAAGCCGTCGGGTCTTTTGGGTCATAGATCTCCCAGAAGGTATCACAGCCTTTTTCGATCATACCGCCCCAGTAGCCGTGCATCTTTTCATATGTCTTATCCGTTTCTCCGGCATCGATGAGTGCCTGGATGTATTGGTGATAGGCATATGGTGAACTTAACTTGATGGCATCATCTCGCTTTTCCAATCTGTCCAATACGAGCCTTGCCTCTTCTTTGTTCAAGACACCGGCCAGGATCATCCAGACCTGCGAGGCATAAGAGATGTGCTTGTTTTTGCCGAAAACAAAGAGCCCTTCTTTTCATCGAACATCTTTTCAGCGGCAACGGATTTCTTTTCGATCTCTTCTTCGATATTCTGCGTATCTTTTCCCAGTATCTTTTCAATCTTCACGAGATCTTTCAAGGCATAGAGATAGACTGCCTGCCCCGGTGCTGTCTTATTCAGATCGAAGTTCCAGTCGATGAAGACGCGATCACACTTATTCAGATCGATCACATCGTTTTCATCGAAACACTTCTGCAGGATCTCGTACTGTCTGATACAGAGCGGTTCGAGATCTTTTAACGTTTCAAGATCACCGGTATTCTCATAGCAGTTCCATAATACATTGATGAAGAATAAGGCATCTCACTTTTAAAATCCACATCCCTGCCGATATCGGAAGTCGCCTTCCAGGTCGGCTACGAAAACCCCGAGAATTTCATTCGTACCTTCAAACGAAGATACGACATGACACCGACCGCCTACCGCAAGAAACTCGCCAAAAAATATATGCTTTAAAAAAGCCAGCAGTTTACACGCTGGCTTATTTTATGCATTGAAACCTTTTCTTAAGATCAGCTGACCGGCCCTGTCTGAAACGAAGTTTCCTTTATCCATGACCTTTCTGCCGTTGATGAAGACATATTCGATGCCTTCCGGCTTGAAATCCGGTTTGGACTCATCGACCTTCAGCTTGTTTTCATCGAGTATCGTGATATCTGCCTTATATCCTTCTTTGAGATAACCGCGGTCTTCCAGTCTGTAACGATCGGCCGTCAGACCCGTCATCTTGCGCACGATCCTTTCATAAGGCATGCCATAACGTTTGGCCAGTAAGAAGAACTGCGGGAAGGTCTGGAAGGCAGCGATGTTCTGTAAGCCTTTGTCCTCCACCCAGGCATCGGTCATGAAGACCGAGAGATCATCTTCCATCAGGCGTTTGACGATCGCATCGTTGTAGTACTTGCCAAGATAGATGCTGCCGGCCTGGTTCGACAGATCGACGAGCTTGAGATACATGTCGATCGGTTTTACGCCTTCTTCTTCCGCCAGCTGCAGGACGGTCTTTCCTTCATATTTTTCATAGCCTTCGCCAATGTAGGCGACGACCAGATCTTCCCAGTCGATGCCCAGAACTTTGCGGTACATCAGTATCGTCAGAGACAGTTTGAGCTTATTGATCGGCTTGTTTCTTTCTTCCTTTGATAAAGAAGCATACCATTCCGGGAAGACCACCGTGATGACGGAAGCGCCATAGTGGAAGACGTAGTTATCAAAAGCGATGTCATAGCCTTCCTTTCTGGCATCATAGAACGTCTTCAGCATCTTATCCAGCAGTTTCCAGGAACGCTGACCGGTGAAGATCAGATGGGAATACTCCAGACGGCAGCCCGACTTCTTCATGATGTCGACCGCTTCATCCAGGCCCATCTCCAGATGCGTCTTCTTTGTAAACAAAGGATAATCTGCCGAAACGATCGAGCAGGCACGCGGATGGATGGTGACGATGCCGTCATATTCGGCGATCGTTTTCGCAAAAGCGATCAGCTCGTCTTCCTTGGAATAGCGGTTCGGTTCATACATGAAACCAAACGATCCGCCCAAAGCTCCGCCTTCCATCGCTTCTCTTACATGACCCATCTCTTCTTCGATCTGTTGCTTTGTATAAGGCGTCGGATCGTAACCCGTCATGCCGGCACGCACCGAGCCGTTTCCGACAAGCGGTGCCATGTTGACGTAAAGATTTCCTTTCGCCCTTTCCTTGAACTGTCTGAAGGATCCCGGATGATGGGCGTCGAAAAGACCGCCGCCGATCTTATCCTTATATGGCGTATCTTCGTCCATGCCAAACGGCGAGAACGAACAGTTGCCGGTGATCTGGGTGGTGATGCCCTGTTCGATGAACGGCTTGTAATATTTTTCCGCATCCTCGCGGTCATAGAAAAAATCATTGTGGGAATGCGCATCGATGATCCCCGGCATGACCATGCAGCCCTTCGCATCGATGATCTCATCTGCTTCCGCTTCGTCGATCTGTCCTGTTTTCAATATCCTGTCATCTTCAAAAAGGACAGCACCTTCATAAGGCTTGTTGCCGGTACCGTCATAGATGATTCCGTTAGTGATCAGTGTTTTCATATGTGTTTCTCCCGATATACCTAAATTCTAACATCTGCCTTCACTTAACATCGCCACCTGTTTTTCAGATGTGACAAAAAAGAAGAGACTGTACATCTCTTCCTTGTGTTATCAGAAATTCTTGATCGCCTCTTTTTCTACGCTCAGGCAGTTCTTAAAATCTTCGATGAACCTGTCAAATCCTTCAGCTTCTTTATCCGTTGCCATCACGGTCGAAGTCTTCGCATCCCTAAAGACCTCTTCATCAAGATAATCTTCAAGGCTCTGCCCTTCCTTCTTCCACAGGCAATAGGCTGCCAGTAAAGCCATGCCGTAAGGTCCGCCTTCCCCGGCCGTTTCCATGACCGAGACCGGCGCATGGATGGCTGCCGACAAGATGCGCTGGCCGACTTCTTCCGTTTTGAAGAAACCGCCGTGGCCGTAGATCCTTTCGATCTTCACCTCTTCCTTATTCAATATATCCATGCCGATCTTCAATGTTGCCATCGCCGAGTACAAGTGGGTACGCATGAAATTCGGCAGATCGAACTTCGCATCCGGCTTGCGCATGAATATGAGTCTTCCTTCATCGAGATCAGTGACACCTTCGCCGGAATAATAGTTGTAGGATAACAGGCCTCCGCAGTCATCATCGCCCTTCAAGGCCTCCTTGAACAGACGCTCGTACATATCCGAGAGGTCGAGCTCGAGACCAAACAAGCGCATCGACTGCCTCAGCAGTCTAACCCAGGCATTGATGTCCGAGGTACAGTTGTTGCAGTGCACCATCGCCACCGCCTGACCGGATGGTGTCGTGACCATGTCGATCTCTCTGTGCCGTCTCAGCTTTTTATCAGTGACGATCATCGCAAAGTCCGAGGTGCCGGCAGAAACATTGCCCGTATATACTCTGACCGAATCGGTCGCCGTCATACCGGTGCCCGCGTCACCTTCGCAAGGCGCCATCTTCACGCCTGCTTCGAATTCGCCCGTCGGATCCAGATACAAGGCTCCTGCTTTTGTCAGTGTCCCGGCTTCCTCACCGGCCAGTACGACTTCCGGTAATATCTTTCTCAGATCGAAGCCGTACGCCTTCACTTCTTCAAGAGCGTTGAACTTTTCGATCATCGTTTCGTCATAGTTCAAAGCATCGCCGTCGATCGGAAACATGCCCGATGCTTCGCCGATCCCCATGACCTTTTTCCCGCTCAGAAGATAGTGGACATAACCGGCTAACGTCGTGATATAGGAAAGATCTTTAAGATGATCTTCTTTGTTGATGATCGCCTGGTACAAGTGGGCGATCGACCATCTCTGCGGGATGTTGAAATCAAACAGATCGCTCAGTTTTTCCGCAGCCGGACCGGTAATGGTGTTGCGCCAGGTACGGAACTCGCAGATCTGTTCGTCCTTTTCGTTGAACGGCAGATAGCCGTGCATCATCGCGGATACACCCATCGCACCGGCCGTATTCAAGACGACGTCATATTTTTCTCTGACATCTTTCTTTAACTCAGCGAAACAATCCTGCAGGCCTTCTTTTACCTCTTGCAAGGAATAGGTCCAGATGCCGTTGATGAGAGAATTCTCCCAGACATGATCGCCTTGCGCCAGTACTTTATGATCTTTGGAGATCAGCACCGCCTTGATCCTGGTGGAACCAAGTTCGATGCCGATCGCAGTTTCTTTTAAGTTCAGCATATTATCTTAACTTCCAGACTAAGTCGTTGACCATCAGCTTTTCTTCCAAAGCTTCCGGTGTCGAATCCTTGCCGATATGAATGAATTCGATATCCATGATGCGGGCAAAGTCCCTCATCATTTCTGCAGTGACATCATAGCTCAGAACGGAGTGATGAGCCCCGCCTGCCATGATCCAGCATTCCAGTCCTGTTTCAAGATCCGGAAGAGCCTTCCACATGACTCTGGCTACCGGGAGGTTTGGCATCTCAAGGATCGGTTTGACTGCTTCGATGTCCTGAACGATCATGCGGAATCTGGCACCCATGTCGATCAAAGAGACGACGATGGCTTTGCCCGGCTTTCCTTCAAAGACCAGTCTGGCCGGATCTTTCTTATTCATGCCGATGCCTAAGTGATGGGTCTCGATGCGCGGCTTTTCGGCTGCCACTGACGGACAGACTTCCAGCATGTGGGCACCCAGAGAATATTTCTTTCCTTCTTCAAGGTTGTAGGTATAGTCTTCCATGAAAGCGGAAGCGCCGTTTTCGTTTTCACCCATCTTCTTCAAGATGGCAGTCATGGCAGAGACTTTCCAGTCACCTTCCGCACCAAAGCCATAACCTAAGGACATCAGGTGCTGGGAGGCTAAGCCCGGCAGCTGATCCATGCCATAGAGGTCCTGGAAAGTGTTGGTGAAGGCTTTGCATCCGTTTCTGTCGAGCATCTTGCGGATGGCGATCTCTTCTCTTGCCTGATACCTGATCGCTTCGACATCATCGGTATTGACGTCATATAAGGACAGGTATTCCTGATATAAGCTTTCAACTTCTTCTTCGCTGACTTTGTCCATTTCCTTGACCAAGTCACCGACTGCCCAGGAGTTGACCTGCCAGCCAAAGACCTTCTGTGCTTCGATCTTATCGCCTTCGGTGACGGCGACATCACGCATGTTGTCGTTGAAACGCATGACCTTCATATTTTTGGAAAGATCGACACCGACACAGACCTTCATCCAGTCGGCAAGTCTCTTTACGACCTTCTCATCTTTCCAGTAACCGGCGATGACTTTTCTCTGCAAGCGCAGTCTGGCACCGATGAAGCCGTGTTCTCTGTCGCCGTGTGCTGCCTGGTTCAGGTTCATGAAATCCATATCGATCTCTTCGTTCGGGATCGCAAGATTGTATTGCGTTGCCAGGTGGCAATACGGTTTCTGCAAAAGCTGGAAACCATTCAGCCACATCTTGGATGGCGAGAAGGTATGACACCAGGTCACGATGCCTAAGATTTCATCATCGTAGTTGGCTTCCTTGATGACCTGTAAGATCTGATCGGCTTTTTCGCCGGTCACTTTATAGACGAGAGGATAGGGAAGTTTTTTGCTGAGCTCATCCGCCATCTCTTTCGCTCTTGATGCAACGGTTTCAAGCACTTCCTGACCATACAGGTCCTGACTTCCTACGACAAACCAGAATTCTTTCATTTTGAGCCTCCTATTTTTATCAGTCTGTTGTTTTCATATCCGATATCGATCAGTATCGGATGTTCCTTTTTTGATTTATTCGGATAATGAAGCACCAGCTTCATTTTTCCATCGCCGTCTTCAAACACCATCCCGTGTCCGCCGTCATTTTCAAACAGCGGCTGCCGGTCGATGGTCCAGTTTCCATCGATCTCATTATTATCGGAATGTGCCAGAAGCTGATTGTAGCCTTTCTTTCCGTAACTTGACCATATCATATGCAGGACATCATCCTTTGTCCTGAACAGGAAAGGACCATCGGTCACATAACGGCCGAAGAAGAACGAGCGAACAAGAGGTTTTCCTTCAGATGCGGCAAACAGAGCCACCGGCTCTTCGACTGCCGCTGAAAGATCTTCGTTCAGTTTCATCCGATAGATCGTCCCATCCTTGATCTCCCGCCATTCCCTGGCAAAGACCATATACGGCTCACCTTTTTTGGAAATATACAGGGTGCCATCCAGGCAGCGCCAGTTTTCAGGTGTCAGCGTCTTATCCGAAAGAAGCTTGAACGGACCCATCGGCGAATCCGCGATCAGGCTGGCCGTCCCCTCTTTCTTTCCGTCATACGTGAAGGTCGCAAACATATAGTATCTGTCCCGATAGCGATAGACTTCCGGAGCCCAGTAGAAGCGATCGGAAAAGAACCCTTCATACCTTTCAAACACCGTAAACGGGCCTTCAAATTCCTGCAAGTCTTTTGAAACATAGACATCCAGACCGCCGGCCTTGCCGACGAAGGCTTCCGCTCCTCTTGTTCCGTAAAGATAATAGGTCCCCTTTTCACTGTAAATGAACGGATCTCTGATATTGATCTGATCAAGACGCATTCCGACTACTCCTTCTGATCAAGCTGATCTTCCTATCTTCATTATAAGAATTCATGACTTCTTAAAAAAGAAATCCAATATTAAATTATGGACATTTATTGACCTTCATCTTAGAATTTAAGTATGTTAGCCAACCATGAACGGCGCTTATATGCCCATAACGCCCTGGTATGGACAGGACGCTACCGCAATCTGAAGAACATCTCCCACTGGCACTTCGACCATGAGATCGTCTGCTGCGAAAGCGGAAGCGCAGCGGTGCTCATCGATCAGAAGACCTATATCCTGGATCCCGGAAACTGTCTTTTCATACGCGGACAGTCCGTCCATTCGATCACTTCCGACCCTGACACCACCCTTTATGTGGCCCTATTCTCAGAAAAACTGCTGCCGAGGATCACGGACGAATATCGTCTGAACGATCCGCTATTTTCCGATCGCTATGATGTGCTGTCCGTTTTAAAAAAGATACGCCGTCTTGATTTTGACCGGACACGGTTCTACGACGAGAAGATCAATTCCCTGATGCAGCAGATCGTCATCGACATCTTTTCCAATGAAGAAGTCCGCAAAGACCGCTACACCCAGTCGAAAGTCATCCGTCAGTACAAAGATCTTCTCTACGACATCGATGAAAACATCAGCGACTATTCCTTTGAACGCGGAGCCGTCTATATGAATATGTCGGATGCCTATTTCTCAAGATTCTTCAAGAAGATGTCCGGCCTCACCTTTTCCCAATACCTCAATCACATCCGCGTCAACAAAGCGATCGATCTGATCCGGGAAAAGGAATACCATATGACGCAGATCGCCTCTTTGTGCGGTTTTGATACGATACGCAATTTCAACCGGGTCTTCCATCAGATCACCGGCTATTCGCCAAGAAGGATTCCGGATGACTATATCCTGAATCTCCGTTCCAATTCCAACAACAGCAGCAGCTTCGATCCGACGCTGTCTGTTTCGGAACTGATGCCCGATTGAACGAAATCATTATTTTGCGTAATAACAGACAGCCAGACAAAAAAGGTATCTGTTGACAGATACCTTTGTTCTCTACATGTCTTCTATTGGACAATTATTCAGTCTTGCCCATCTCAATACCTTGTTTAGCCGAGGCTGATAACCTTTTCCTGCCTTCTTCAGCCATTCCAGGTTGTCGTTGTCGATCATGATATGAATGGCGGTCTTTGGCATTTTCAGCGAAGCGGCATAGTAAAGATGCCCTGAAGCAAGCATTTCTGAACTTGCTTCCGGAATATCAGATGTATCGATCTGATCATCGCTCATTGCTTTCAGAGCTTCGATTTCTTTCAGCTGTTCTTTGCTTAATGAAGGAAGATCAATATTTTTGTAGCTTTTTGATGTTCTCATAATACTTGCTCCTTTCTTTGTTTGTTGCTTTTCTGGCAGAAATGATCCTGGTTTTATTGTCCCTGTCTGTCGTAACAACAAACAGGATCAACTGACCCATTACCGATCCGATATATGCAAACCGCTCTTCGTCATCTGAATGGTTTTCATCATAGATCTCATAAAGATATGGATCCTGGAATATATAGATGGCCGTTTCAAAGCTCACCTTATGCTTCTTTTTATTTGATTCTGCCTTGTCTTTATCCCAGATAAATCCAAAGTATTCAATATCATTCATACACAATTATAATACATTATTTATGTACATATATCAAATACAAAATTTTCAAAAATATTATTACGCGTAAATGCATTTCAGGTGATCTGTTCAAAGAATAATTGCACTCATTCCATAGATTACAAAAGTTATATTTTTTATCGTATGTTCAAGAAATCAGCAGATATATGTTCTATGAAAAACTATCATTTTTTATCATGAGATGTTGAACAGAAACGACAAAATAATCATATGAAAAGCTGTTACGGAACAACTGATCCAGTCGATCCGTAACAGCTTTTTAACATTCTTCCTCAAACGTATAGGTCCCGCATTCAAGGGTCTCATTTTTCCCGTTGAAACTCACGTCTGCCGTCGTATTTGGCGGGATGGTCAGGACATAAGATATCCTGTCATCTGAGATCTCCCATTTCACACTGACCTTGCCGTAAGGACTCCTGTATCTGGCCGATACCTTTGTGAGGCTTCCGCCCGGCAGCGGTCGGATCTCAAAGTGATTCTCGCCTTTGATCCTGATCCCGGCGATCGTATTGAAGAACCAGCTCACGACTGCACCGGGGGAGTAATGATTCAAAGAAGCATTCCCTTCCCAGTTCTCCCAGATCGTCGTCGCGCCATTCTCCACTTCATAGAGCCAGGACGGACTTTTCTTGTTTTCCAGCATCTTATATGCCAGATCGGGATGATTGGTCTTGGTCAGGGTATCCAGGATGAACGGCGTTGAAAGGAAGCCCGTCATGATGCAATAGTCTTTATTGACGACCGCTTTGGCAAGCCGTTCTATCAATCCCTTTTTTGTCTCGCCGTCTGCCAGACCCAGAGCCAGCGGCCGCACCAGTTTGGCTTGCCTGTCGGTATCCGGGATCTGTTTCAGAAACAGGTCGTTGTAGGCTTTCTTTGCCCCATCCGCATATTCCCTGAACAGAGCACTGTCTTCCTTCTTTCCTAACAGAGCAGCGATCTCAGAAAGACGCTCCATCGTGTAATGCATATAAGCCGTCGCCTCTTCCGTTCTGGTCGGGATATTGCCAAGACCTGTGGTCTCGTTGAATTCTTCCGGTTCCAGCCACTCGCCGAGGTGCACGCCCTT
>JAZQIF010000152.1:0-9402 GCA_045540935.1 Erysipelotrichaceae bacterium
CTTTGCCTGTCGCACCGTTTCTGTGCTTGGCGATCAATAATTCAACGTCTTCTCTGGTGTTTTCCGCATTCTCTTCGCGGTTGTAGTATGCATCACGGTATAAGAACAATACCAGGTCGGCATCCTGCTCTAAGGCGCCGGATTCTCTCAAGTCCGACAGCATCGGACGCTTGTCCTGTCTTGCTTCAACGGATCGGGAAAGCTGTGACAAGGCGATCAAAGGAACGCCAAGTTCCCTGGCCATCGCCTTGAGCCTTCTGGAGATCTCGGAAACTTCCTGCTGACGGGAATCGGATTTGCCCGTCGCCTGGATCAGCTGGATATAGTCGACGACGATCATGTACAGACCCTTGTCCTGAGCCAGTTTTCTGGCCTTGGCGTACATTTCCGAGACCTTGATGCCCGGGGTATCGTCGATATAGAAATTCTGTTTTTTGAGCTCTTGGGCAGCGATGTTGATCCTTGACCACTCTTCATCATTCAATGTGCCGGTCCTGAGCTTCTGGATCTCGACTTTGGATTTGGCTGCCAGAATTCTCGTTGCGACCTGCTCGGCAGGCATTTCTAGAGAGAATATGGCGACCGCACCCGGTGTGACGGATGCCGAATTCATCGCCAGGTTCAAGGCCAGCGCCGTCTTTCCCATGGAAGGACGGGCTGCTACGATGATCAGATCCCCCTTCTGGAAACCGGCTGTCTTGGAATCAAGATCGGAATACAAAGTCCTGACACCGGTAATGTCGCTTCCTGCTTCCTGTATGGCCTGGATGTGCTTGATCGTCGATTCAAAGACCTGTTCACCGCTTAAGAAATCCGAAGAAGTCTTGGAACGTGTGACTTCCGTGACCTTGCGTTCGACGTTTTCCAGCATCTCATCGACGCTCACACTGGAATCAAAGGCATCATTGGAGATCTCTTCCCCTACCTTGATGACCTGACGGGCCAGCGATTTATTGCGGATAATCGAAATGTATTCACCGGTATTGTTGGCCGAGATCGTCGCATTGGCCAGCTGCATGATGTAATCCAGACCGCCGATCTTGTCATAGACGCCGAAGTCTTTCAGCTTCGTTGAAAGGGAGACGGTATCCACCTTCTCCTTGTTTTCAAACATGGAAGACATGATGTTGTAGATCGAGCGGTGCTTTTCCAGATAAAAATCCTCTGCCGTGACACCGGCATCGACACACTGACGCATCGCATCAGGATACAACATGATATTGCCCAATAAAGACTCTTCCGCCTCTATGGAATATGGCATCGAACGGTTCGACATGATCACTCCTCGACCAGTCTGACTTTGATCTTGCCGA
This sequence comes from Erysipelotrichaceae bacterium, assembly GCA_045540935.1. Classification (GTDB taxonomy): domain Bacteria; phylum Bacillota_I; class Bacilli_A; order Erysipelotrichales; family Erysipelotrichaceae; genus Colivicinus. Next base: position 1,314 of record JAZQIF010000152.1, read on the forward strand.
TGACATCCTTATACAGTTCGACACGGATGTCATAGGTGCCTAAAGCATTCAATGGTTCGTTGTCCTTGATCTTGCGCTTATCGATGACGATGCCTTCCTTCTTGAGCTCTTCTTCGATCTGTTTGGTCGAAATGGAACCCGAGACCTTGCCGTTCTTGGCCTTGACCTTGAAAGTCAGTGTCTTCTTGGCCAGTTCTTCGCCAAGGGCCTTCGCCTCTTTGCGCTTCTGTTCATCAAGCTTTGCGGCTTCTTCGTTCTGTTTTTCCAGGATCTTTTTGGACGCATTGGACTCCTGGACCGCCAGACCTCTGGCGATCAGGAAATTCCTGGCATAACCGTCCGCAACTTCTTTTATCTCACCCTTTTTCCCGACTTTCGGGACATCAGACAGCAGTATTACTTTCATCGTTTTGTTCTCCTTTAAAATAATCATCCAGAACACTCACCAGTTCATTCTCCAGTTTTGCAACATTGGAATCGGTGACCTGCAGACCGGCAGCCCGCATATGACCGCCGCCGTGCATCTTCTCCAATATGATCTGTACGTTGACATTGCCGCGTGAACGGGCCGTGATGATCGTCTCGTTCTTATCGGACTGGCAGATCACGAAGGCCGCTTCGATATCCTTGGCAGAGACCATCATATCACAAGCCTGCGAAGCGATGGAACGCGAGAAGCTTCCCTCATAGATGCAGGATAAGACGACGCCCTTGCGATAGAGCCTGCCGGCATTGATGATGCGGCTTCGTTCGATGACGTTTTCATACGGTTCCTGAGCCAGCCTGTCGCAGACCGTCGGATCGGCACCCAGTCTTCTCAGCTGTTTGACGACATCAAAGGTCCTTGCACCGGTCCTGACACGGAAATGGTCGGTATCGATCATAATGCCCAGATACATGAGATTGGCTTCTTCGGAAGTGATCTCGATGTTCTTTGAGAAATACGGCACCAGTTCATAGGTCAGCTCGGTCGCCGAAGATGCGGCAGCTTCGATATACATCATCATGGCGATGACATCAAGGTCCGCCTTCCTTCTGTGGTGGTCGAGTATGATGATACGCTTGGCACTCTTCAAGATATTGGAACCGTTGGATTGGGCAGCCGAATGATGGTCGACCATGATGACAAGAGAATTGTCACTAAGCAGATCCATTCCTTCCGATTCGGAAATGAAATGGTGCTTGTTTTCAATGATCGAAGCATAGCGGTTCACCGCTTCGGCGATCATCGTCTCCATGCCGCCCGACTTGGCGACGATGTAACAGTTCTTATTCAGAGACATCGTGATATTGGACATGACAAGAGCCGACGCGACACAGTCCGCATCCATCTCTTTATGTCCGAGTATGATGATGTTCGACGATTTTTCGATCAGATCCTTGATCGAATTGGCCGTGACACGAACCTTCGTCTTGGATTGTTTCTCCCTGGCTTCCGTCGTGCCGCCATAGAAGGTCGCTTCATTGCCTGCCCTTCTGACCGCCACCTGGTCACCGCCTCTGGTCTGTGCCAGTTCCAGCAGTTCCTCGGCGATCTGGTCGAGCTCGTTATAATCTTCGCTTCCCTGCGCAAAGGCCATCGACAGTGTGACATCGACGTCTCCTTCCTTGGCAAGCTTGCGTACCTTGCCTAAGATCGAGTAACGGTCAGTCCGGATCTTTTCAAAGGTATGTTCGTTGGTGAACAGCAGCATCTTGGAATTCTTCAAAGTCTTGTATAAGACGCCGAAGCTCTTGAAATAATCGATGACCGGTACCTTGATCGAGGTATTGACATATGCCAGTTCATCTTCCGACATCTCGACTTCGTCGTAGTTGTCGTAGCTCAACAAGCCTAAGACCGGCGCATCCTCGTCCATCTTCTTTGCCAGATCATATTCTTTCGTGATGTTCTTGAACGTCAGGACATAGGCGTTGTTGATCTTGCGGACCGAGAACTTCTCATCGTTGATGACGACGATCAGGTTGTTGGCTTCGTTCTTCAGCATGTCCTGAAGTTCCGGCAGCCAGTTGAGCACCTTCTCGCCCAGATGGTTCATGTTTCGCTTTAAGAAGAAATCGGACATGAAGTTGATCTCATAGTTCTCGTCATAGACGATGATGCCGATATCGCCATGGCTGAGCACTTCCTTGTAGGAAAGTTCCAGCTGGTTTTCGATCTGCTTGTTGGTCTCGTTCTTGATCACGTCAAGTGAATAAAAGACCATGATCAGCAGAAGCGTGAAGACGATCGTGATGACTAACGGCAGGAAGATGTTCTGCGAGAAGAAGAAGCGAAGCACCAAAAGCGCCAGCAGGATGCTGACGGATGCGACGACACTTAATGCGGTGATGAATGTTCTGCGTTTCATTTCTGCAAAGCCTGTGCCTTATTCTCAAGATAGGTCCGCAAAGGACCGCTGCCATATAAGAATCCCAGGATCAGCAAAGAAAACAGAAGACCCGGGATGAAGAAACATAGAAGTATAAAGAAAGCACCGACGTTCCGTCTCAAGACGATCAGTCCATACAGTACGACGAAGATATAACCGTAATAGAACAGTACCAGCATGCCCAAGACCGATAAGACGATCGCCACATAATAGAAGGTCTCGTTATCGATGAACCTCGCCAGAAACATCAGGCTCGCCATCAGCAAGGCGGTATAAGCCAGTACGGGATTGGGACGAAGATCGAAAAGCGATGTTGCGCCAAGGTCTTTGATCTTGAAACGCTTTAACAAAAACACGCTTAAAAGATGGATCAACACCCCTTCCATGGCCCCCATGATGATCGTCGAGATGACATACATGATGACGATGATCTTGGAAAAATCCAGACCTAAGGCCGTAAAAAACGAAGAATAGGACATTCCCGCAAAACTGCCGATCTGGTCAAACGAAGTCTTGTATTCCTCCAACATCTGGGCGATCGGAAAACCAAACAGCGGATAAACGATGAAAGCTGCAGCCAGTTCACCGATCACATACGTGACGATCGCCGACAGCAGAAGTCTTGTCTTATCCATATTCTTCTTGATGCCCCAGGCGTAGACCAAAGCCGTTACGATACCGACCGGCACATAGATCAGATAAGTCAATTGGAAGTTGCCCAATAAAAAAGCGATGATCGTCAGACCCACGCAGAGCATTGCGCCGTCTTTGAATGTATGCATCGTTGTATACATGATGATGACGATCGGCATGATCAAAACGACCAGTTCCGTAAACCAGTAGGCGGTCATGCGATCGATGAGGATCAGAGCACCCGTGATGGCTAACATCATGGCACCCTGGGTAAGCTTTTTCGTCTGATTCATAATACTATTATTATATGACAAAAATAAAAAATAAACCTCCGGTCATCCGGAGGTCATATTTGATTAATCGGCGATATAAGGTAATAAAGCCATCTGACGTGCTCTCTTGATGGCAGTCGACAGCATCCTCTGATACTTGGCGCTGGTGCCGGTAACACGTCTCGGAGTGATCTTTCCATTCGGAGAGATGAACTTCTTTAATAACTCTACATCTTTATAATCGATATATTCGATCTTGTTCTTGGTGAAGTAACAAACTTTCTTATATCCGACTCTCTGTTTTCTAAAAGCCATATTTTTCCTTTCTCACTTATCAATAAAACGGTAAATCATCGCTCGAGATGTCAAGAGACGGCGTATTGGAGAAATCATCATCCATATTGCCGAAGCTCGATTCGACACTCGGTGTAAAGGTCTGATTGCTCGGTGCGTAGGAATTCTGTCCCTGCGACATGGAAGCACCCTGACGGTTGGAAATGATCTGGACGTTGTCGGCAACGACTTCCGTCACATAGACTTTTCCGTTCTGACCGTCATACGACCTGGTCTGGATCCTGCCTTCAACGGAAACGATCGTTCCCTTTGAAGCGTAGGAAGACAAGAAGTCCGCAGACTGTCTCCAGGCGATGCAGTTGATGAAGTCAGCGCTCTGACCGCCGTTCTGCTGTGACTGGAAACGTCTGTCTACCGCTACGGTGAAGTTGCATACGGAAGTATTGGAACTCGTCTTACGTAATTCGATATCTTTCGTGATGCGTCCTACAAGCGTAACGCTGTTAATGTTGATCATTATTTGCTTCCTTTTTTCTCGTCGCTTGAGATCGTCATCATTCTGACGATGTCGCCATTGATGCCCATCAAACGCTTGAACTCATTTAAACCATCAACGTTTACTGTGTAAGTGACAACTACATAGTAACCTTTAGACATATGATCGATCTCATAAGCGAAATCTCTCATGCCCCAGTCATCGACATTGTCGATGCTGCCGCCGTGAGCCGTGATGATGCCGTGCATCTCTTCGACCAAAGCAGCTCTCGCAGCGTCGTCAAGACTGGACTTGATGATATACATAGTCTCGTATTGTTTCATATTTTACCTCCTTCTGGACTAAACGGCCTGTAAACAGGCAAGGAATAGCTGATCTATTCGCTGAATTATTATAACCTAAGTATTCTCTTGCACGCAAGGAAAAATTTTGTTTCTTCTGACTTTTTCTTCCCTTATAATAATGAATATGGCATTAGACGGCATCACATTATACAAAGTGAAGGAAGATCTCGATACATATCTGCCGATCCGCATCAACCGGATCGCCGAAACATCCAGAACGCAGATCGTCTTCAATGTACACGCCAACCGCATCCGGGAGAACCTCGTGATGTCTTTTCATTCCAACTACAATCACATCCGTCTCTCCGAAAGGAATTATAACACCTATGCCGATCCTTCGACCTTCGTCATGGTCCTTAGGAAGTATATCCTCAACGGCATCATCCACAAGATCGAACAGTTCGATTTCGACCGCTATCTGCTCATGCATATACGGGCAAGAGATGAACTTTACGATGAAAAAGAATACATCCTTTCCGTTGAACTGATGGGAAAGTATGCCAACCTGATCTTAGTCGGTCAGGATGGAAAGATCATCGATGCCTTAAAGAAGATCCCGCCTTATGAAAACACCCGCCGGACCATATTACCCGGTGCAGTGTTCGAGCTTCCGGAAAAGCAGGACAAGAAAGATCCGTTTTCCGCAAAAGACATCGACTTTGAAAACTCGCTGGTAAAACAGCTGCAGGGTTTTTCCAGACAGCTTGAAGAAGAAGTTCGTTTCCGCATGGACAAAGGTCAGAGCTTCGATCAGATCATGAATGAGATCAAAAGTTCCGATTCCTTATATGTCTGCAAGAGAGAAAACGATGCCCTCTTCCATATCCTCCCTTTGACCAATACCGGACTGGAATTTGAAAGATACGATATCCAGAAAGGCTTCGATGAAGTCTACTACGAGGATGATGAGAAAGAAAGGATCAAAGGCGTCGCCGATGACCTGTTCAAGATCGTCAAACGGCAGATCAAACACTTTGACACCAAGATCAGAAAGCTGCAGACATCTCTGGACGAAGCCCTCAACTTACAGGCGGACAAGGATGCCGGAGATCTGCTTTATACCTATGAAGACCTCGAGACAAAGGGCCTTAAAAAGCTCGAGATCGCCGATTTCGAAGGAAACATGCGCACGATCGTCCTAGACCCGAAACTCTCCGTCAAGGCCAACGCAAACCGTTATTATTCCCAATACCAGAAGAAACGCAAAGGAAAGGTCTACATCGAAGAACAGATCGAGATCGCCCAGAATGAACTCACCTATTTCGAGTCTCTGAGTGAACAGCTCTCCTTCGCCAATTATTCGGATGCCTTAGACATCAAAGAAGAACTCTCCCGCTTCGGCTATCTGAAAAAGAACAATACCAAAAACAAAAAGAAAAAGAAGGTCAATCTCTACCAGGCCAAGGTAGACGGCCATACCATCACGTTTGGCAAAAACAACATACAGAACGCCTTCTTATCCTTTGAATACGCAAAATCGAACCACACCTGGTTCCACGCCAAGCAGTTCCACGGCTCCCATGTGGTCGTCGACACCGATAAGCCGGACGAAAAGCTCATCCGTATCTGCGCCAACCTGGCAGCCTACTACTCCAAAGGGCGTTTCTCTTCCTCTGTACCGATCGACTACTGTCTGGTGAAAGAGCTCAAAAAAGTAAAAGGCGCAAAGCCTGGCTTTGTCACCTTCAAAAATTATAAGACGATCTATATCGATCCTTATGAAGACAAAGAATTAAACATCCTTTCCATCTAGGAAAGCCTTGAGCTTCTTGACTTCAAACGGCTTCAAGCGGCGGTATTCGCCGCTTTTTAAGTCCCCGAGCTCCAGGAATGCCTCTTTGATGCGATGCAGCTTGATGACTTTGTAACCCTGCGTTTCAAACATCTTGCGGATCTCACGATTCTTTCCTTCGTGGATGCAGACCTCCAGAAACGAAGTCTTTTTATTCTCGTTTTTCGAAATGAGTTTGATCTTTGCCGGAGCCGAGATATAATTTTCGATCTTAACCCCTTTTTCCAGTCTTGCGATCTCATTTTCTTTGATCAGACCGTCGATCACAACTTCATAAACTTTCTCCACTTCAAAGGAAGGATGGATCAGCTTCTGCATGAGGCCGCCGTCATTGCTTAACAGGATGAGTCCGGAAGAATCGTAGTCGAGTCTGCCTAAAGGATAGAGACGGTATGGCGAATCGATCAGCTCGACCACCGTTCTTCTGCCCCGGTCGTCGGATGCGGAAGAGATGACGTTTTTCGGTTTGTTCAGAAGAAAGACGGCCTTTTCTTCTTCGCTTTTCAAAAGGACCCCGTCGATCTCGATGCGGTCACCCTTGTCAGCCTTGGTCCCTAGCGAAGTGACCTGCACCCCGTTGAGCGAGACTCTTCCCTCTTCGATCAGTTTTTCGGCGTTTCGTCTTGAACAGTACCCGCTTGCTGCAATGATCTTCTGAAGTCTTTCCACATTCTCTTCCTTTCGTTGTAGATGATGTAATACAAAGTGATGCCGATGAGCCCCGTCAGTACGATGACTAAGGTGCCCATCAGTTCAAAATTTGTCCGGTGCTTGTCAAAGCCCATGTTTTCATAGGAGAGGTCTTCGACGCTGTCTTCAATATCGAATTCATTGACTCCGTTCAAAGACAACAAGACATACGGTCCGGAATCTTCGATCAGAAACTGCACATAATTCTTCGTCCTGGTCGTACGGCATTTGACGATGTTTCCGTCCTGATCGAGATGATAGATGGAATAGATCGCATCCTTCTTGGCGTCTTTGACAGCCAGCTGTACGATTGCCGGTCCCCGCAGACCGATCGACTGGTAATTGAAACGGAAACTGATATCGATCCCCTCTTCATAATCAAAGCCATAACCCTTTGCCAGATCATAGATCTTATTCCGATCTTCTTCCTTGATCTCTTCAACCATTACATAATAGGTATCTGCCATCAAAGATAAGGAGATCTTATCATCCAGTGACAGATCAAGACCCGAGATCGAAAGATCATTGTCACTATCCTTATTCAGGATCACGTAATTTCGTTTATTTTTCTCTTTTAAGGTCTGATCATAGTCCCGGATCTGTGAAAAAGTAAACGGATAATCAAGACCATAAAGATTCTTCTTGATCGCTGAAGCATCGTTTTCGCTGACTGCTTTTTCCAATGCCTCATATTGTTTCTGCAGCTTGTCGGAATACGGGATCTTTCTTTCCAGTCTCATCCCTTCATATTCGATTATCAAGAACTCATCTTCTTCTACGACTCTTACCATATCGGTATTCAAAGCGATATCTGCATTTGTGCCATCTTCATAAAAGACCTTCAAAGAAAGATCGCGCAGATCGACCGGTTCGGCTTGAATCGTTTTATCTCTTGAAGTATCGGCAAGTTCGATCTTTTCGATCTTCTTATAGATCGCTTTATTGTTTTCATCAAAGCCGAGGAATTCATGAGCCTCCTTGTGCAGTCTGAATGCATCCTTGTTTTCTTCAAATACTGTCAGCTCTTGCAAGCCATGGTATGTGCCGCCGTCAAGATCGAGAGTGACACTTTCAAATTCTTCTTCCTGTATCTTATCGGCGTTGAAGAGTATTGAAACTCTTTCTTTCGGCAGGTAGGCAACGGAGAAAGAAGGAAAGTCGGATCGTAGCCATGTCGTTCTGTGAGCCAAGGAGTT
>JAZQIF010000153.1:0-3281 GCA_045540935.1 Erysipelotrichaceae bacterium
TGGTTGCCTTGAAAGCAGTCAATGGTGACGAGGACTGTCTGATCATGACGAATGACGGTATCATCATCCGTATCCATCTTGAGAAAGTCTCGACGATGGGCCGCGCGACACAGGGTGTCCGTCTGATCAAACCGCAGGAAGGCACTGTCGTCTCGGCAGTCTCACTGATGGCACACTCTGATGAGGAAACCAAAGAGGAAACAGCTGTCGAAACCGAAGCGGAAGTTTCCGAAAACAATGAATAGTCAAAAGGTCCCCTTTCAATAAGGGGATCTTTTCATAACGGAACAAAAGTATTACCTAGGAAATATATTGAAATTCTGTGTGATATTCATTGGCTTTGTGATATGATTTGAATGTAAAAGTTAAGGAATAGTAGTTGGGTCAGATCTTTCAAGAGAGATAAGGGTCGGTGGAACTTATCAAGGGATGCCCGATGAATCCGCCTTATTCGATGTCTTAATCCGACACGTCGTCCTGCGTTAAAGGAAAAAGTTAAAAGTAAAGGTGGTACCGCGCAGCTGCGCCCTTGTGCTCACCTTTTTTATTTTCAGGAGGAATTTATGATCGATATCAAACTTATCAGAGAGAATCCGGAACTGGTCAAAGAAAACATCCGTAAGAAGTTCCAGGATGAAAAACTCGTCCTTGTTGATGAAGTAAAAGCACTGGATGAAGAATACCGCGCTTTACGTACGAAAGCTGACGAACTCAGAAGCCAGAGAAATTCCGCTTCCAAACAGATCGGAGCTCTGATGTCTCAGGGCAAGAGAGAGGAAGCAGAAGAAGTCAAAGCCAACGTCAAGAAGATCGGTGAAGAGATCGAAGAATGCGAAAAGAAAGAACCGGAACTCGAAGCTCAGATCAGAGAGAGGATGCTGGTGATCCCGAACATCATCGACGCTTCTGTCCCGATCGGCAAAGATGATTCCGAAAACGTTGAGATCGAACAGTTCGGCACCAAGAGAGAATTCAGCTATGATATCCCATATCATACCGAGATCATGGAAAGCTTCGAAGGCATCGATCTGGATTCCGCCAGAAAGACATCCGGCAACGGTTTCTATTATCTGACCGGCGATATCGCAAGACTGCATTCCGCGATCCTTGCCTATGCAAGAGATTATATGGTAAATAAAGGATTCACCTATTGTGTTCCGCCGTTCATGATCCGTTCGGAAGTCGTCACCGGTGTCATGTCATTTAAGGAAATGGAAAACATGATGTACAAGATCGAGGGCGAAGACCTCTATCTGATCGGTACGTCTGAACATTCCATGATCGGCCGTTTCATCGACACGATCAATGATGAATCCAAACTTCCGATGACTCTCACCTCCTACTCTCCTTGTTTCCGTAAGGAAGTCGGTGCGCATGGCATTGAAGAGCGCGGCGTCTACCGTATCCACCAGTTTGAGAAGCAGGAAATGATCGTCATCTGCAAGCCGGAAGAATCCATGGATTGGTACAACAAGATGTGGAAACTCTCCGTCGACCTGTTCTTATCCCTGAATATCCCGGTAAGAACACTGGAATGCTGCTCTGGCGACCTGGCTGACTTGAAAGTCAAATCCTGTGACGTCGAAGCATGGTCACCTCGTCAGCAGAAGTACTTCGAAGTATGTTCCTGCTCGAACCTCGGTGATGCGCAATCCAGAAGACTGAAGATCCGTGTCAAAGGCGATAAAGGCAACTACCTGCCTCATACATTGAACAATACAGTCGTTGCTCCGCCTAGAATGCTGATCGCCTTCCTGGAAAACAACTACAACGAAGATGGTTCTGTCGATATCCCTGAAGCTTTACAGCCATACATGGGCGGACAGAAAAAGATCGTCAGAAAATAAGAAAAGACAGAAAGGAATGTTTCACGTGAAACATTCCTTTCTTTTCCCTATACTAATATATATAAGGAAAGAAGAATGAAGTCGAAACCCCCTATTCTTCTTCTTTCAAAAATGATCAAAATGTTTCACGTGAAACAATTTATAGGTGAAATTAATGATAAAAGCAGTATTGTTTGATTATAACGGGACTTTGTTTGCGGACGACGATATCAATGATATGGCCTGGAAAGCAACGATCAATGAATTATCCAAAGGAAAGATCGATGCAGACAGCTTTTACGGAGAATTCATCGGAACGAGGAACTACCCTTTTGTAGAAAAGATGTTTGAGATCCTCGGACTGCCGCATGATGAAGAAAAGATCATGTATTGGGCAAAACGCAAAGAGACCGAATATTATCATAAGATCTGCCGATCTTCCGGCAGAGATCAGCTGATGCCCGGTGCAGAAGAACTGTTGAATGAGCTGAAGAAAAGGAATATCCCCTTTACCATGTGCACAGCATCTTTGGATGTGAATGTGAATTTCTATTTCGAACAATTGAAACTTAGTCAGTGGTTTGACAAAGAGAAAGTCATTTATGATGACGGCATCATGACGGATAAGAAAGATATGTATCTGGAAGGTGCGAAAAGGCTCGGTGTCGATATAAAAGATACACTCATCTTCGATGATTCCCCTACTTCGATACGGAAAGCCGCCGAAGCGGGATGCGAAAACATCGTCGTCATCCGAAAAGACAACAATCCAGATATCAGACAGATCCGGCAGAGGATCAAAGATTTTACGGAATTCGATTACAGCATACTGGAAGGATGAAATGAGAAAAGCGATCCCCATCGTATATATTTTCTTCTGTATTTCCTGATAGCGATCCTGTTCTATTTTCAGACTGACATCAAGACAGGACCGGTAATCATTGCGATCGTAATATCCGGCATATTGAATGTGATCAACGCGATCGGTCTGTATAAAGAAAAGAAAGAGAAAGAACTGAAATTTTCGATGTGTCTGACCGCATTCGGCAGCTTCCCTTTTCTTTTGGCCGTCTTTCTGTTTTTCTCTGTCATCGCCATTCTGGCTTCCGATTATCAGCACGGACTCTTGCAGACCTATGCGATCGCAGCTGTCTTCAACGGATTCGTCCGTATCTCCTGTGCCTTCTACGGATATTTTTATGCAAAACTCAGAAAACTTGCGAAGATACACAGGATCCTGCAGTTTGTTCCGTTGCTCAATGTGATCGATGTGATCGTTGTTCTGATCGAAGAAAGAAAGCGGATTTGAAAGAAAATAAAACTTAAGTTAAAATAATGATGGTACAACAATCACGTTACTAACTTGGTCAGGTACGGAAGTAAGCAGCCATACGAACCTCTGTTTGTGTGTACCATTTTTATGTTATTGCGTTATGGATAAGAAATATATGTTAG
>JAZQIF010000154.1:0-2243 GCA_045540935.1 Erysipelotrichaceae bacterium
CAGGAGATTATCCCTTATCTAATCCCGAGACAAAAGCGATCGTCGACTTTGTTTTAGCGCACCCGAATATCGGCGGCGCTGCCATCGGCCACACATCGGGCGGACTCATTCTCTATCCGCCGGGGACCAAAGCTTCTTTCAAAGCCCCGCAAGGCGATATCGAGATCTTGAAAGCCATCGCAAAGATGGGTGAAGAAGAGCTCTCGTACCAGCCGATGAACATATTTGATTCATTCTTAAGTTCACAGGAATTCTACGATTCCGGTGCGCTGGATGACTGGATGTATGAAACACAGGGCATTCCGGCTTATACGATGGAATTCTGGGACGTCTGCGCAAAGGCTGGAGTCAAACGAAATTGGGGCGAAAAGAAAGACTCCGTTCAGGATGACCTGAAGCGTTTTGCGGCGATCATGAAATGGGTCAAAGAAAATGCGCCGGAATATTTTGTTGATTGGAAGAAATACGACCATCCGAAGTTCGGTGAAGTGGAACTTGGCGGTTTCAACTTCAAATTCACGCAGCAGAACCCGCCGGAGAAATTCTTATTGGAAGAACTGGAACACGATACGAAATTCAACATTCGTTTCATCAAAGCGATGCCAAAGCTCTGCATCGATTCAATTAAGTCTGAAATGATCGAAGAAGGCATCTATAAGATCGAAGCTATCGTTGCCAACAAAGGCTATCTGTCGACTTCTCTGACACAGAACGCTCTGGATAACGACTACGCAAAACCGGTCGTGATAAATATCGAAGGCGGAAAGCTTCTGTCGGGCAAAGAATGTACCGAGATCAAAGAGCTTCAGGGCTATGCTCAGACACAGACAGGTGTATTCTATTACGGAAACATCACTACTTTTGCCTCTGCCAAGGCGAAAAAGAAACTCAGCTGGATCGTCAAAGCAGACAAAGGTGCTGCGATCAGCATCAAGGCCAGCCAGCCGAAAGCCGGCAAAGTCACAAAACAGATCACACTCTAGGCCGAAACTTCGGCCTTTTGTTATACTTGGGTCATGAAGAAGATATTTATGGCATTTATTATTATGTTGCTGATATGCGGCTGTACGAAGGAAGATGATACGAAACCTTCTTTTATTACGATCACAAGTGAAGAAGCAATGAAACGCATGGAAGAAGAAAACGGATATCTGATACTGGATGTGCGGACCAAAGAAGAATACGAAGAAGGGCATATCGAAGGTGCGATCAATATCCCCAACGAAGTGATTCCGGATGAAGCGGAAAGCATGCTGAAAGACAAAGGACAGACGATCTATGTCTATTGCCGCAGCGGCCGGCGAAGCAAAGAGTCCTGTAAGAAGTTATGTGAACTAGGGTTTACCAATATCATCGATTTTGGCGGTATCATCGACTGGAAAGGCGAGATCGTAAAATAGATAAGAAGGGATATCGGAAATAAATAGTCATTTCTGATTTATGTACGCATATGAAATCAAACGGAAACAAAGAGACGATCATTCATCCCATCGAACCGGTCTTTGATGAACATTCAAAGATATTGATCTTAGGCAGTTTTCCTTCCGTCAGATCAAGGGAAGTGAACTTTTTCTATGGCCATAAACAGAACCGTTTCTGGAAGCTGATGAAAAAGATCTTTGAGACTGAAGAACTGAATACGATCGAAGAAAAGAAGAAGTTCTTACATGAGAACCATATCGCCTTATGGGATGTCATCCATTCCTGTAAGATCACCGGTTCTTCGGATGCATCGATCAGCGATGTGGTCCCAAATGACTTGTCCGTCATATTGAATAAGAGTCCGATCGAAAGGATCTATGTCAACGGCAGGACAGCGGAAAAGATGTATCGCAAATATATACTGGATGAGATACAAAGAGACTGTATCGTACTGCCGTCGACCAGCCCGGCCAATGCGGTCTTTACGATGGAAAGACTTTATGAAATTTGGAAACAGATCAGAGAACCATGATTTCTGATGATAAGATAATAGTGAAAGAAGGGCACATTATGATTGAAAAGCTGATCGAAGAATTAGGGGAAAGCTATGAGTTGAGACCGTTAGAGAATAAAGAATTTGAATCGTTCAAAGTCAAAGGGATGCAGTTTGAGACAAAAGCGTTCGATGCGTTGTTTTTAGGAAGAGTCTCTTCCATTCGTGGAAAGATGCCTCTTGGTCTTATGGAAATGGAAACACTGATCATCAATCCGTTTGAACTCGATGTACCTTTGTTTTCTTTGGATCTGATCAAAGTACCGGG
>JAZQIF010000155.1:0-10187 GCA_045540935.1 Erysipelotrichaceae bacterium
TGGCTGTCCAGGCACAGGCCGGTGATCCGCCCCAGTTGCAGGAGATGATGCCTACCGGAACATGCAGCTTTTCTCTTAGGCACATGCCCATATAAGCACCGACAGCTGAAAAGTTCTTGCGGTCTTCTTCTCTTGTGAAACGCCGCCAGAATCCCTGCAAACCAAACGGGTCGATCTCGGAAGATCCGATAAAGGCGGTCTGCGGTGACGTATAACAGCGAAGAAGCGGATCATCATTCAGCTTCAAGGTCCGTTCCAGCTCAACGTCATACCTCATCAGAAATTCCATGTTGGACTGTCCGCCGCCAAGCCAGACTTCGCCGACTGCCACATCCTCAAAACAGATCTTTTCATCTGTCAGCAATGAACTGACACAAAGAGAGATCTTTTCAGCTGCTTCCATGGCATCAAAGGTGACTTCCCATTCCCCGTCCTTACAGGAAACGCTCTTTTCCATGTCGGCGAGCCGCACCGTGATCTGATCGTTTTGCGCACTTCTGCCGAAGATGTGGATCGGCTTATGGCGCTGCAGGATCATGTGTTCGCCGAAGATCGATGCAAGCTGTAATTTCATAGTATCCTTCCCTCCGTGTCTTTGAAGAAGCGGTCGCAGTCTCTTGCGGCAAGCTCCGGCATCTCATCGGCACCGCCGTGTCCGAGATGCTGGTACATCAATAACTGGGCACCGGGTATCGCTTTGGCAACTTCCAGCGCTGCTTCCGGGGTAGCCAGGGGATCGAGTCCTCCTTCCCAAATCATGACCGGGAAGTTGATCTCGTGTAATCTCTCCAGCAGTTCTTCTTTCGACTTCGCGTTGCAGCCGGTCATATCTCCCAGCATCGGCAAGGCAAACTCTTCTTCTTTTCTATGCATGAGGATATCGAGATGTTCCTCAAAATTCGCCTTCCTTTTTCTTAAGCGTTCCGGATTTTCCGTCGGCCAGTTCTCGATCCAGGCGGTCCTTGATAAAAGTTCCTTGTTTCCCACATAGTCTTTCGCGTGATCTCTCATCTTGGCCAGAGGTGCCGGCAGGTCTCTCTGTTCGTGGTATTGGGTGATGCCATCCACACAGACATAGGCTCTCAGCAATTCCGGTCTGTGGAAGGCGATATACCAGGAAGCCCAGTTGCCATGGGAGATGCCGGTGTAGTAGAACGATGGGATGTTCATGGCTTTCGCAAAAGCAATGAGGTCTTCGCCCCAGATCTTTGCGTAATCCCTTCTCGTATCGTCGAAGATATGGTCCGATTCGCCATAGCCTCGCATATAGACTAAAAAACAATGGTAGTCATAAGGCGGCTGTCCCAGCAGTGCCATATGGCTGTCCTTGAAGAAAAAATTCTGCGTCGATAAGAGATACTTATCACCGCTTCCGTACTCACGATAGGCCAGTTTCACACCGCCGATATCGACTGTTTTGATCTCATGCATGATAAAAACCCTCTTTCGATTTCAGCATAACAAGCAGGGCTTTGCGAAAGAATCAAATTTGACACATTGATTTTTAAAATTCTCTATTTTGGATTAATTTAGAAATTCAGCTTACTTATTTGAAAGGAATCTTTCTGTCGTTTTGAAATAATAAAGTCGAAATACTGCGCTCCACTTCACAGCGGTAAAGAAAAGGAGGAATCCCGTGGCTCGCGGCTCAGCATAGTGGAGACATGCTGAAAATGTCTGTGATCCTTCGTGTCGGTCACAGATGAGGCGTAAAGGCGGATGCCCGATCGTCAGAGCAATATCCAATGTCCAGTATTACACTCAAGAACATCAAGAAGATCTATCCGATCACCGAAGAAGAGATCAAGTCCAATCGCAGAGCGGCCAAAAAGAGAAAAGCGGCCGAACAGCCGATCGAAGAAGGCTTCGTCCCGAACTTACAGATCACCGATGAAGGTGTCGTTGCCGTTCAGGAATTCTCTCTGGAGATCAAAGACAAGGAATTCGTCGTTCTGGTCGGTCCTTCCGGATGCGGCAAATCCACGACTTTAAGAATGATCGCAGGTCTTGAAGAGATCACGTCCGGCGAACTGTACATCGGCGATGTCTTATCCAATGTCATCGCACCGCGTGACCGTAACATCGCGATGGTCTTCCAGAACTACTCTCTGTATCCGCACATGTCCGTCTATGACAACATGGCCTTCTCGCTCAAGCTGGCGAAACTGCCCAAAGATGAGATCGACCGCAAAGTCAGAGAAGCTGCCAAGACTCTCGAGATCACCCAGATCCTCGACCGTCTGCCAAAGGCACTGTCCGGTGGCCAGAGACAGCGTGTCGCCATCGGCCGTGCGATCGTCCGTAACCCGCAGGTCATCCTGATGGACGAACCGTTATCCAACCTCGACGCCAAGCTCAGGGGCCAGATGCGTTCCGAGATCATCCGTCTGCGTCAGAAGATCGATACCCCCTTCGTCTACGTCACCCACGACCAGGTCGAGGCCATGACTTTAGGCGACAGGATCGTCGTCATGCGCGATGGTTTCATCCAGCAGGTCGGCACGCCGCAGGAAGTCTTCAATCATCCGACCAACGTATTCGTTGCCGGCTTCATCGGCACACCGCAGATCAACTTCTTCCACCATGTCCCGCTCTCCATCAAGAACGGCGACTACTATATCACCATCCAGGGCAAAGACATCCGTCTCAGTGACAGGCATCAGGAAGTCCTGAAAGAAAACAAGCAGCCGGAGATCGAAACTGTCGTCGGCGTCAGACCGGTCCACATCGAAATGAAAGATGAAGGCTTTACAGGCAAGATCGAAGTCTCGGAAATGATGGGCTCGGAAGTCCACTTGCATATCAACCTCAACGGAGACGACATCGTCGCAGTCATTCCGACGGCGAACCTCGATCTCGATACCGTTGCCTTAGGCAAGGACTTCACCTTTGATTTCAACCCGAACCTCATCCACATCTTCGATGCGGAAACGGAAAAGAATCTTATCTGAAATAAAGGTCCGTTCAACCGGACCTTTTCTGAACAGGAGTTTACATGTACCAGAACAACTATGAAGAACTGAAAAAACTCGTGGAAGAAGACGGTGTCGTCATCCCCGTCGCCAGACACCGCAGACCGGACGGCTCCATGGACAGAGAACTCAATCTCAGCACATGGAACGATGCCGTAAAGCGCTTCGACAGCATATCGCTCTGGCCTCAGGGCAAGACACCGAATTTTGATGACCGCGATCCTTTGCAGATCGAACCGTCGATCATCTTTGTCCCTGCCCAGAACACCGATAAAAAGACCGGCACGATCATCGTCGCCTGCGGCGGCGGCTTTTCCACAAGGACGGGCTGTGAAGGTTTCAATGTCGCCAAGAAGTTTGCCGATGAAGGATACAATACTGCTATCCTGACTTATCGCTTACAGCCGTATTCACGCAAAGACTGCATGGATGATATGCAAAGAGCGATACGTCTTCTGCGTCATAAAAAGGAAGAACTGAACATCACTGACAAAGTCGTATGCATGGGCTTTTCGGCCGGCGGTATGTTATCGGGAAACTGTGCGACCCATTTCGATGAAGGCGATAAGGAAAACGAAGATCTCATCGAACGTGAATCCTGCCGTCCGGACGGCGCCGTGATCGGCTATGGTGCCTTTGCGTTTGCGGGATTACCGGGAGGTTTCTTCGTCGATCCGTTTGCCGATCAGATCCGCAACCCCTTCTTTGCCAACAAAGAGGAACTGATCTATTTCTCTCCGGAAGTCAACATCACAAGGGATACCCCGCCGATGTTCATCTGGCAGACCAATTCGGACGATCCGCGAAATTCCTTCACCTTAGGTCAGGCCCTCACCGCCATGGGCATCCCTTTTGAGATGCATCTGTTTGCGCAAGGCGTACATGGCCTGGCACTGGCCGACGGTCATAACGACTTAGGCATGGATATCCCCTCGGTCGCCATATGGACCGATATCTGCAAGATCTGGCTGGATAGGATCTTCGCATAAGCCGGAATACAGAAATCGGAGACCATGAAGGTCTCCGATCTTTTTTTTCTGTTTTCTCTTATAAAGCGGCTTTGATCTTTTCGATCATCTCTTTGTATTCTTCGTCACTCAAGAACTTCTCGCCCGGATTCATGACGAAGGTACCGCCCCATTCAAAACCGTCCTTGTATTTCGGCACCAGATGCATATGTAAGTGGCAGCCGGTATCGCCGAAGGCACCGTAGTTGACTTTGTCCGGATGGAAGGCCTTATGGATGGCGTTGGCAGCTCTTGTCACATCATCAAAGAAGGCATCTCTTTCTTCCTTGGAAATGTTGACGATCTCGGATACGTGATCCTTATAGGCAACGACGCATCTGCCCGGATGGGACTGCTCCTTGAATAAGATCAGCTGGCTGACGCCAAGGTCACAGATCTTGATACCGAACTTGTCCAGAAGTTCGCCGCCGACGCAATATGCGCAATTTTCATCTCTCATTTTTTCTTGATCTCCTTTGTACACTTCCATTATAGAAGAAAAGGCACTTTCATGCCTTCACTCATTTCTAAAACTGTGCATCATGAAGCCAGAGATAAGCTTCATCTTCGTTCCTCGTCGTCTGCAGCCACGGATCATCATCGAGATGACGGATCATCCAGACCGTATACATCTGGAAACCCGGTGCGACGGCCTGCGGATGCAGATTGCCGCCGGTGATCGCCGAGAAGGAATTATCGACGGACTTGAAGACCTTGTCGCCGACAAAACTTGCGCCGAAACCTTCCGGACGGTCGAACTTGAAGTAGTAGAGCTCCGGCTGCGGATGGCGGTGCGGCAGATAGCCCGACCAGTTTCCTCTGTCATTCAACACTTCGCCTAAGACCATGTTGGACCAGGGGGCGATCTCCTTATCGAAGATCGTATTGACTCTGCGTTTGGCGACATTGCCGAATTTGCCGACACAGGAATAGGACCATGGGGCATCTTCCGGTGTATATAATTTGGAATCAAAGACAGTATCGTTTTTCGTACACTGCACTAAGATCTCGGGATCTTGTAATGCCTTGACTTCCACGCACTTGCCGGTACATACATGTAAGGCATAGGGGCTTTCCGTAAAGACGTCTTTGCGTCTTGCGGTCTCACATTTTTCATCGTACCGGAATTCCACTTCGCCCGACATCAGTAAGATCGCCGTCTCTTCACCTTTCCGGCAGAAGGTCCTTGTCTCGCCTTGTTTCATGCGGTAGACTCTGACGTCCATCATCATGGCTTTGTATTCGTTATCGTAAGTCGACAAGATCTCTTCGCCGTTTTCATCAAATTCAGGGTAACCGAAATATTTTTCTTCCATCTTATGCCTTCTTTCTTTCTATCGCTCTTCTTACCGCATCAATGATATCATCGACACTCATTTTATATTCTTTTTCCAGTACTTCCTGCAATGCCGTCTGACCGAAGCGGTCATCGATACCGATGAATTCCTGCGGCACCGGACATTTTCTGGTCAGCGCATTGGCTATCGCTGAGCCTAGACCGCAGGAGATCAGATGATTCTCCGCCGTCACGATGGCACCGGTCTCTTTCGCTGCCTTTATAATCGCATCTTCATCCAGAGGCTTCCAGGTAAACATGTCGATGACTCTGACATGGATGCCTTCTTTCTTCAACCGTTCATGAACTTCCAGGGCATTGCTTACCATGATGCCCGAACAGATGATCGTGCAGTCGTTCCCTTCTTTCAAGGTCAGTGCCTTGCCGATGGTGAAATCGGAACCTTCCTTATATACAGGCCGGAAAGCTCTCCGGATCAGCCTGAGATAGGTCAGTCTGTCATCATTCACGATCTTCTTTGTCAGATCATAGACCTGCGCATAATCGCAAGGGTCAAGCACCACCGCACCCGGTATCTCAAGATACAAGCCCGCATCTTCAAACGGCATATGTGTTGCGCCGTTCACACCGGCCGTGATGCCCGGATCGGTACCGATCACATGGATCCCGAGTTTTGAGTAGGCGCTCGAGATGAAGATCTGATCGAATATCCTTCTTCCGGCAAAGACGCCGAAGGTATGTAAGTACGGGATCATCCCGGTCGCCTTCATGCCGGCCGCCATCGCCGCCGCATTGGCTTCCGCGATCCCGGCATTGATAACGCGTTCCGGATAGGTCTCTTTCAGTTTTCCGCCGCCAACACAACCCAATAAGTCGCAATCGATATGGACGACCTTTTCATTTTCCTTCATCAGATCGTACATCGCATCGACATAGCCTTCGCGGCAGTTCCGGGAATCTTTTCTTCCATCGAAAACCAATGTATAGCTCATTGTTTTTCTCCCTTCAAGGCTTCAAGATCGGCTTGCGCCTTTTCGATCGCCTTTTTCCAGAAGGCTTCATCGGCATGGGTCGAATGTTCACCAGTCCCTTCCGCAAAGCTTCCTTTTCCTTTGACTGTGTTTAAGATCAAAGCGGTCGGAGACCCTTTATTCTCTTTTGCCTCATCCAAAGCTTCGATAAGCTGAGCGATATCGTTGCCGTCTTTGACTTCAATGACGTTCCAGCCGAAGGCATCGAATTTTGCTGCCAGACCTTTTCCATGCGACATGACATCTTCGACCGCCCCGTCGAGCTGGTATTTGTTGTCATCGATCAAGGCGATCAGATGATCGAGTTTGTAGTGGGCGGCAAACTGCGCCGCTTCCCAGACTTCGCCTTCATCTGCTTCGCCATCTCCGACAAAGACATAGACATAGCTGCTGATCCCCTGCAGGCGGTTGCCCAAGGCAGCACCGCAGGCTTCCGAGATTCCCTGCCCTAAGGAACCGGCTGTCAGATCGACACCGATCGTTTTGGTCCGATCGGTATGGGACGGGAAACTGGTCTTGTAGTGATTCAATGTATAGGCTTCTTCCATCGGGAAGTAACCTTTGAGACCTAACGCCGCGTATAAGACCGGTCCGGCATGGCCTTTGGAAAGCACACACCAGTCTCTGTCGATCCTGCGCGGATCTTTGGGATCGATGTTGAGGACCTTACCGTATAAGACAGCGATCGCATCGGCGATCGACATACAGCCGCCGACGTGTCCCGCACCGATCGATGCGATGATCTTCAATGTTTCCAAGCGGATCTTCGCCGCGAAGATCTCTAATTCTCTGACTGTCTGAAAATCTGCCATTGTTTTTTACCTTTTCCAAATTCATTTTAGTGACTGCGTCATGACCTTGTCAATGATTATGTAATGATTAATTTGATAATATTATGATTACTTTATATTTTGCCCTGAAAATGCGAAAGAATGGTAAAGTAGTAATGATGTAAGAAGGAAACAAAAGACGATGATGGACGATAGAAACGAACTATTTTATGAGGATGCCTACCTCTGCGAATTTGAAGCGGCCGTACTTTCTTGCGAGGAATCGAAAAAAGGATACGCGGTGACGCTTGACCGTACGGCCTTTTATCCGGAAGGCGGCGGGCAGCCTTACGACACGGGAAGACTCAATGAAGCAAGGGTCTCAGAAGTCCATCGCAAAGACGGGCAGATCATCCATTATACCGATGTTTATCTTGCGCCGGGAACCATAGTCAAAGGAACGATCGACTTTGAGCGACGTTTCGATCTGATGCAGCAGCACTCCGGCGAACACGTCTTCTCCGGTCTTGTTCACAAACATTTCGGCTATGATAACATCGGTTTCCATTTAGGTGAAAAGGAAGTCGTCTTAGATTTCTCGGGTCCTTTGACCCGCGAGGAAGCACTGATGATCGAAGATGAGACCAACCGCATGATACAAAGAAACATCCCGGTCCTGTCCTTCTATCCTTCAGCTGAGGAGCTATCCGCTCTGCAATACCGCTCCAAGAAAGAACTTGAAGGAAAGGTACGCATCGTCTCGATACAAGATTGCGATGTCTGTGCCTGCTGCGGCACCCATGTAAGAAATATCGGGGAAGTCGGCTATGCCAAGGTGCTTTCCTTGGAGACGAAAAAAGGAAATGCCCGCATCACTGTTTTATTCGGAAGGCGGGCAACAGATCATATGCGAAAGATCTACGAAGAAGTTACTGCTGTTTCAGTTCTGGTCTCCAAGAATCCTTCAGAGATCGCCAAAGGCGTGAAACACTTGCAGGAAGAGGCCCTTGAAAAAGGCCTGAAACTCAATCAGCTGTACACGAAACAATTCGATGAACGCTTTGAAAAAGCAGAGAAACAACATCTGTTCATCATCGTCGAAGATGGCTGTTCAATGGATCTCCTGCGTCATTTCTGCGATAAGATGTGTGAAAAAGCAGACATCGCTGCCGGCCTTTTAAAGAAAGATGAAGAAAACTTCCAGTATGTCATCATCTCAAAGGATACAGACTTGCGCCCTGTCTCCAAGATGCTTTCGCAGGAATTCTCAGGCAAGGGCGGCGGATCCAAGGAGATGATACAGGGATCTCTGCATGGCGAAAAAGATCAGATCATAACCTTCCTTCGCCGATCGTTCAACTGAATATCAAAACCCGCATCGCTGCGGGTTTATGTATTTTTATAAGTATTTTTTCAGTGTTTCTCTGACAGCGCCGACGCCTTTGAGTTCCTCATTGAGGTAAGCGACGACTTTCTTTGCCAGACCGGTCTCTTGCAGATCGACACCGAAGATCGTCTTATCTTTTAAGATCGCTAAGATCTTTTCTTCTGTCACGCTGTCGCCCAGCTTCACATCGCCTAAGATGGCTTTCATCTCATTAAGACGCGGATCGGACGGGATCTCAAAGTTCTCCCCTTTGTCGTTGATGCCGTTGAGATAACGTAACCAGCCGGCAAAGACCAATGGGATATAAGTGAGTTTGGAGATATCTTCGCCCTTGGCAAGATAAGCTTTCAAAGTTTCACCGAAACGTACCGGAAGTTTCTGCGAAGTGTCCATTGCGATACGGAACGGAGAATCCGGCATATAAGGATTCGGCAGTCTGTCGTTGATGACAGTGTCGATGAATTCTTTCGGATCTAAGATCTTCGGATCGACGACGACCGGCAGACCTTCGTCGTAACCGACACGTCTTGCCAGTTTGTTCAGCTCTTCATCCTTCATCTCATCGCAGATCAGCTGATGATCCAGCAGACAGCCATAGACTGCTAAAGCGGTATGGACCGGATTGAGGCAGGTACCGACTTTCATCTTTTCGACCTTGTCGACAGTTTCTCTGTCGGTGAAGATGATGCCACCCTTTTCCCAGGCCGGACGGCCGTTGGCGAACTTGTCTTCGATGACCAGATACTGGGCTTCTTCCGCATTGACGAAGCAGGACATGTAGTGGTTCGGATCGAGTCCTTCAAGATCTTCTACACCGTCGTCTTTCAGGATCTGGGCGATCTTGGCATTCGGTCTCGGGGTGATCTTGTCGATCATCGAGATTGGGAAGCTGACTTTTTCTTCGATATAATTCAAGAATCCTTCATCGTTGTAACGTTTTGCGAAGAAGACGATCGCCTTGCGCAAGACATCACCGTTATGCGAACAGTTGTCATGGGAATTGAGGGTCAAAGGATAGGCCCCATGTAAGTATCTGTGATGGACTAAGGCCGTGACCTTGGCCATGAAGGCTTCATCGGTATCACTTTCCGAAACGACATAACCTTTTTCGGTGACGGTGAAGGAACAGACTTTCAGAGACTCTTTCTCAAAGAGTTCTTTGAGTCTTTCTTCATCTTCGATCTTCAATGATTCGGCGATCGAGCCTACGACTCTTTTTGTGACATCGCCATTGCCTTTTAACGTAACTGCAATATGTAAATCATCGAATTTACGGAAGTAATCATCGATGGCTGCAGAATCTCTGCCGCCGACCGCGATGATGCCTTTGTCTAAGACACCCTGATCCAAGAGCCTGTCACAGAATACAGCCTGGAATGCACGGAAGAGGTTTCCTGCACCGAAGTGGATCCATTCCGGTTCTGCCTTCGTGTTTTCGATCATCTTTTCTCTGTCATAAGAGAAGACTTCATAGCCCTTGTCGATCCACAGCTGTTTTTCTTCGTTGATATTTGTGATCTTCATTCAGACACCTCTTTTGCTGGCCTTATCTATCGCTTCCCATAATCCGCAGATGTATGCAGCACCCAAAGCTCTGTCATATAAGCCATAGCCGGGCATTGCCACTTCATCCCAGATCATACGTCCATGATCAGGTCTGATAGGTCCGGTGAAGCCGATATCATATAAGGCTTTCACGATCTCATACATGTCAAAGTCGCCA
>JAZQIF010000156.1:0-8676 GCA_045540935.1 Erysipelotrichaceae bacterium
ATAAATTATATACAAAATGTATAATAAATTGTATTATTTATGTAGAGGGATCATTATGAAGGAAAAAAAAAGAAAAGGATATATTTTTGCTGTCTTTCAGTTTTAAAGGGATCAAAAATATTGAAGAACTGATCAAACTTAGCTTTTACAAAAATAGTATTGATACAGAATTTGATAAAACAGGGTATAAGGTAAAAGGCATATACGGCGAAAACGGCGTCGGCAAATCTGCAATCATCACCGCAGTTAAAATTTACCGTAATATCATGCTTAAAAGAAGGTTTCTTTCCAGCGCTGTTAATAACAAAAATTTATCTTATCTGATCAACAAAAACATTCAAAAGGCGTATTTTGAATCAGAATTTCTGATGAAAGAAGAGGGAAAGATTAATCTGTATCGTTTTGTTTTGGAAATAGGCAAAAATGAAAAGAACGGGTTTTATGAGATTATCAATGAATCCTGCATGGTCAAAAAAGCAGAAAACAGATATAGAAGTCTGTACGAAGTCAAAGATGGAGATCTGAAGCTGAATATCAATTCGAAGTTTGACCACTATGCGAAAGATATTAGCAGAAACCTTCTAAAAGAAAACAGTTTTTTAAGTGTGATCACAGACAACAGAGAAGATAACATTTTTAAAAATGAGATCAAAAAGTTTTATGAACCGCTATTATGCCATTTAAAAACATATGTATATATGGATGATAAGGATATTCATGAAGACTACATACAATATGAAATGTATAAAGAATCCGAAACAAACGCCCAATCAATTAATTCGGTTGGATTTATTGGCACGATCGATTATCTGACTTGCAACAGACCGGTACAAGTGAAAAAAGAGTTTTTTAACGAATTTCAGAAACAGATCGATGGTTTGACAAGCTTTATTCAAAAATTCAAACCAAGCCTTTCCGAAATAGAAATAGAAAAAAAAGAAGATAAAGACAGTTTTGTATGTGAACTGATCTTTGATTATGGAAATTATAAAGTGAATGGAGAATTTGAAAGCACAGGCATCAAAAAACTTGTTGAATTATATAGAGTATTCAAACGCGCAGATGAAGGGCAGATTGTTTTCATCGATGAACTGGATGCCAACATTCACGACTTTTATCTGTGCAAACTGTTAGAGTATACAGCGGAATACGCAAAAGGACAGCTATGCTTTACAACACATAATCTGGGTCCGATGCGTGTATTGAAAAAGTATAAAAAATCAATTGACTTTCTATCGAGAGACGGTGAACTTGTGCCATGGATCAAAAACGGGAATTATCAGGTCGATTCTTTGTATTCCAAGGGTTTGATCCGGAAATCACCTTTCAATATGGAAGCATTTGAATTTCTGGAGGTCTTTGGCGATCGATGATTCAAATGCAATTGATCCTTGTAACGGAGACATCAAAAGAGGCCAACAGTGATTATATGTATATCTACAGTTTTGTGAATCATTTCTTTGAACTTGGAAGCGACATAAAGATCACACCGGTCTACATGACCGGGAAAGGAAATTTTGATTCTCAGACTGTGCTCAAGAAAATCAAAACCGAAGTCAGGACGTATCAGAAACTGTTTCCGGAAGGTCTTTCCAAAGTTATCTATTGCTTCGATACGGATGAAATCGAGAAAAAACCTGATGACGCCATTTTCGATAAAAAGATAACAGAGTTTTGTAAGAAACGTGACTTTGATTTGGTTTTTTTCTGCAAAGAAGTAGAACAAGTCTTTTTAGGCAGAAGAGCTGAACAGAAAGAAAAGAAGAAGCTTGCAGAATCTTTCTATCGCAAAAGGCAAATAAAGCTTATCAAGATCGATAAGTTCAAGTCTGCAATAAAAAAGCCTGGTCGCAGCAACCTCTATAGCATTCTGTCGAAATATCTCAAAATAAAAGACGACATTCATTAGCTGATCTGTGAATGTCTTACAAAAATGAAATCAATGAAAACAACAGTCGGCCAGTGTCGCAAATAAAGACCTTTCTGATAGCAGACATGCAGATATTTTCACACGAACTCTTAGCTAGATCCGCAATAGCTAAAAGAAAAAAGGACAAGAAGTCCTTTCAGATCATAAACCAACGGCCAGACAGATCAGCCTTGTCACGAAGGAAGCCAGCCAGGCAACCAGGCATTGCCATATGACGATGCCGATCGCCCACTTGTTTCCCAACTCCCGCTTTATTGACGCGATCGCCGCAACGCATGGCGTATAAAGCAGCGAGAAGACCAGGATCGTCATCGCGGAAGTCTGATTGAAAACTTCGGCGATCTTCGTACCGAAGGAAACCTCCAATGTCGCAACGACACTTTCTTTCGCCATGAATCCGGAGACCAGAGAAGTGATGATACGCCAGTCACCGAGACCTAACGGCCTGAACAACGGAACGAAGAAGCCGGCGATCAAAGCCATGATCGAATCGGATGGCGAATCCACCGGATTGAGTCCGATATCGAACTGCTGTAAAAACCAGACGACGATCGTCGAGATAAGGATGACCGAGAAAGCCCTGGTGATGAAATCTTTGGATTTGTCCCAAAGCAGCCGCATGACGTTTTTGAAAGCCGGCATGCGGTAATTGGGCAGTTCCATGACAAACGGCACTGCCTTGCCTGTAAATATCGAATTCTTCATGATCAGAGCCATCAATACCGCAACGATGATGCCAAGCAGGTACAGACCTACCATGATGTATCCGGCCTTGCCCGGGAAAAAGGCGTTGGCAAAATAGCCGTAGATCGGCAGTTTTGCCGAACAGGACATGAACGGCGTCAGTAAGATCGTCATATAGCGGTCTCTCTTGCTGGGCAGGGTCCTGGTCGCCATGACGGCCGGAACGGTACAGCCAAAGCCGATCAGCATCGGTACGATCGAACGGCCTGACAGACCGATCTTTCTTAATAGTTTATCCATGAAGAAGGCAACTCTGGCGATGTAGCCGCTGTCTTCCATGATCGACAAGAAGAAGAACAGTGTGATAACGATCGGGAAGAAACTCAAGACACTTCCCACGCCTTCGATCAGTCCTTTGGAAACAAAAGACAGGATCATATCGTTGACATTCATCCTCGTCAGAAAATTCAATAAGGCATCCCCAAGATCACCGATCCAGCCATCTAAGATATCCTGGAAGAACGGTCCGATCACATTGAACGTCAGCAGGAAGACTAACGACATGACCAGAATGAAACAAGGGATGGCCGTCCATTTGCCGGTCAGGATATTGTCGATCTTTTCCGAACGGATCCTTTCCTTAGACTCCTTCGGACGCACGATCGTCGCCTCACAGACACGTTCGATGAAATCAAAACGCATATCGGCCATCGCCGCCGAGCGGTCCATGCCCGATTCTTTCTCCATCTGTAAGATGACATGATCGATCGCATCGATCTCGTTTTGATCCAACGCGAGCTTTTCGATGATCAGCGGATCGTTTTCGATGACCTTGGTCGCCGCAAAACGAAGCGGCAGATCCGCTCTTTGCGCATGGTCTTCGATCAAGGATTCGACCGTATGGATAGCCCTGTGTACGGCACCGCCATGATCTTCCTTGGAACAGAAGTCCTGAACTTTCGGCTTTTCCTGGTATTTTGCGATATGAAGGGCATGTGAGACGAGCTCATCCACACCTTCATTTCTGATCGCCGAGATCGGAATGACCGGCACGCCTAAGAGTTCCTCCATGCCGTTGAGATCGATCGTACCCTTGTTACCGGTGAACTCGTCCATCATGTTCAAAGCGATGACCATCGGCTTGTTCATTTCCAATAACTGAATGGAAAGGTAGAGGTTCCTTTCGATATTAGTAGCATCGACGATATCAATGATCGCCTTCGGTTTGTCTTCCAGGACGAAGTTTCTGGAAACGATCTCTTCGCTGGTATACGGAGACATCGAATAGATGCCCGGCAGGTCGGTGATGCAGGTATTCGGATAGCCTTTGATGACGCCGTCCTTGCGGTCGACCGTAACGCCCGGGAAATTGCCGACATGCTGGTTGGAGCCGGTCAGCTGATTGAATAAGGTCGTCTTGCCCGAATTCTGGTTGCCGACCAAGGCAAAGCTCAGCGTCTCCTCATCGGGAAGCGGATCTTCATTCTCTTTATCATGGAAGCGTCCCTCTTCGCCAAGACCCGGATGTTCGTGATCTTTCACCTGTTCGATACGGGTATGTTTGTTCTTACGATCAGTGATCTTTTCGATCGCTATCTTTTCGGCATCCTCAAGACGCAGCGAAAGTTCATAGCCGTGGATCTGCAGTTCCATCGGATCGCCCAAAGGGGCAAATTTGACAAGCGTGAGTTCCGCGCCCGGGATGACGCCCATGTCTAAAAAGTGCTGTCGCAAAGCTCCCTCGCCGCCAACACTCAAAATCCTAGCGTGTTCATTGATCTTCAGATCTTTTAAAGTCAGAGTTTCATTTTTGTTCATAAACTACATATGCAATACATTCAGCAACAGGATCCAGGCCAGTCCATAGTAGGAAATGACGGCGATCAGGTCATTGATCGTCGTGATGAACGGTCCGGAAGCGACAGCCGGGTCGATGTGGATCTTGTCGAAGATGATCGGAACGGTCGTTCCGACAAACGAAGATACCAGCATCGCGACCAGTAAGGCGATACCGACGCAAGCCGATACCGCAAAAGAGAACAGCATCGGGTATTTCTTGAAGATGAAGATATACAAACCGATGAAGACGAACGAAGCCAGTCCCAGCAGTAAGCCGTTGGAAAAACCGACCCGCATTTCCTTGAATATGAGACGGATCTTGTCTTTGGCAGAGACTTCCTCATCCATCAGAACGCGGATAGTCACGGCCAGGGATTGCGTGCCGACGTTACCTGCCATATCCAATACCAGAGACTGGAAGCAGACGATGATGGCGATCTCTTTGACGACACTTTCAAAGATACCCACGACCGCCGATACGCCGATACCCAGTACCAGCAAGGCGGCAAGCCAGGGAAGACGCTTCTTCATCGAGGCAAGTAACGGCTCATCGAGGTCTTCCTGCGAAGAAAGACCGCCGAGTTTTGCGTAATCTTCGGAGATCTCTTCATCGACCGTTTCGATGATATCGGTGGAAGTGATGACACCCAGAAGGTGCTGCTGCTGGTCCAAGACCGGCAAGGAGTTTTCCGAATATTCCCTGATCTCATCGAGACAGTCAGAGATCTTTTCGTGGTCATATAAGACCGGGAAAGAGGTGATGACCAGTTCATTGAACTTATCGGATTCTCTGGCCTTGATCAGATCCCGCAGATCGACGACACCGCAGAACAGGCCATTGGAATCCACGACATACAAAGTATCGATATTGTCATTGTCTTCACTCTGACGGATGAGTTCCCGCATCGCCTGTTTGACCGTATATAAGATATTCAGCTTGATGAAGTTGGTCGTCATCAGAGAACCCAGTTCATCTTCATCATAAGACTGAATGAGACGGATCTCTTCCTCGACCTTGTCATCCATCTTCTCCAGGATCTTCTCTTCGATCGTATCATCGATCTGTTCCAGCAGGTCGACCGCATCGTCGGTATCCATCTCTTCGACGATCTTTGCCGCCTCATCAAGACCGACTTCTTTCAAATAAACATCGACATCCTCCCTCAAGAATGAGAAGACCTCGCCTGTCCTTTCCGGACCGATGATGTGATAAAGTTTCTTTCTTTCCTCGGCGCTCAGTTCTTCCAGCGTCTCGGCGATATCCTTGTCATGGTAATCTTCCAAGGCAAGACGTAAAGCTTCATCGTTGTGTTCGCTGCGGATGAAGCTGATGATCTCTTTGATATTATTGTTCTGATTCAATTCCATGTTCATATTCGTTTTCCCTCTTTCTTTTCAAAATATGAACTTTGGATGTGACCGTTATTGGAGCTGTGCCAGCGAAAAGTCATATCCCAAGTCCGGATCATAATTGCTACACAACGGAATACTTTGACTTTCCACTGAAACCACCTGCCTTTCGCTCATTCATTATATGACATTTTCATGCCCTTCAAACCATCAAAAAAGCTTCCGAAGAAGCTTTTCACCAATAAGTTTAATCCGCTCTCTGATCAAAGCGCATCTTGATCAGACAAGCCTGCAGGACATTGAGACCCAGTAACAGTGACATCTTGGAAACGATGACGCTGTTGCGGATGAAATCATTTCCTTTCGGATAGGTATAGAAGGAATAATCCGTCTTGAGATCGAGGTCTTTATTGTCTGCCGTTGTCACCAGGATATGTGCCGAAGGTCTCTGACAGATCTTATCAAGCCATTCATCTTCCTCATCGCTATCCCTGATCGAAACGATCAGCACCGCATCCTTTTCGCTCATTGAAGCGATCAGAGACTCCGGATCCTTGCTGTCTTTGATCGGTATCGGCCTCTTATCGATCTGCGCCATGCGATCCATAAAGAAACCCAGCTCATAATCGGCATCACCGACCGGATACAGATAGATGTGTTCTGCCTCGTCCAGAGTCTGCACGATGTCCCTGATGGAATCTTTATCGATCGAGTTGATACAGTTATCGACGATCTGTTTGCATAAGACTCCGACATTCTGAACATACTCGTAAAGATCTTCACTTTCCATAAAGACTTTGGAATTTTCGATCGTATCAGGATTATCTGTCTTGATCTTCTCCAGCTGCAGACCGATGGAAAACTCGCGGTAATTGGAACAGCCTACTTTGCGATACAGCCTGATGACACTTGGTTTTGAAACATAAGAAGCCTTTGCCAGGTCCTGCAAAGACATGCGGTAGACATTATCGATATTATTCAATATATAATCAGCCAGCGAAGATTCAGCTGAGGTAAAATTCTCTTTTCTTTGCAGCTTTTCGATCAGATTCATCCGTTTTTCCATACTCATACATAATAAATTTTAACGAAAAACCGCTTTTCTCTGTTGAAGGTCGGTACCGTTTGTACCGATAGTAAAGAAGATTTTACAGTATTTTCATGAAATATTTTCAAAGATTTTTCGTAATAAACAGAACACCTGGATCACAGTATCCGCTCATCAGCCGATCCGCTTGGATCACTATATCAATTAATCAGAAACTGGCTTTATCTCTTCATACAAATAAGAACAGTTCATCGAATATAAACATCTTATTCAGATCTCTGAGGATCTTGTTTTGATCCTGTGATAACATATCAGAATTTTTCTTTTCAACCGCAAAGCAAGACCACAATAAAAAACCGTTGTCTAAATCAACGGTCATATGTAAGATGGTGGAGCTTACGGGATTCGAACCCGTGACCTCCTCCATGCCATGGAGGCGCGCTTCCAGCTGCGCTAAAACCCCAGTTCTTCCTTAATACTATAACACAATACAAGATTTTGAAACAATCAGCTTGTGCTTCCTGTATAATAGGTTTGTTATGAATTTCAAGAATATTCCAAAAGAAA
This sequence comes from Erysipelotrichaceae bacterium, assembly GCA_045540935.1. Taxonomy (GTDB): domain Bacteria; phylum Bacillota_I; class Bacilli_A; order Erysipelotrichales; family Erysipelotrichaceae; genus Colivicinus. The sequence continues at coordinate 7,419 of JAZQIF010000156.1, forward strand.
AGCTTATAAAACTGATCATTGGCTTAGGTGCCTGCCTTTTGCTGGCACTGATCTATCTGGGCGGGATCATATATTATTCTTCCCATTTTCTGCCTCAGACATATATCAATGAAGTCGATGTCTCCGGCAAAACGAAAGAACAGGCAAACGAACTTCTCAAAGGCATCTCTCCTTATATCGACGTCTTGCAGATCGGCAAAAATAATGAGACCGTAACTGACCGCTTTGATTTGAGAGAGATGGAAGATGATATCGCATATGATGCATCCGCCATCCTTAAAGATCAGGATAAGACAGCCTGGTTTGCCCCAAAAGAAAAACATCTCATATGCAACAAGATCACCGGGTCCTATACCAAAGCCCGCATAAAATCCTTCATTCAGGATTTCTACTTCTTAAACAAAGAGGAACAGATACAGCCACAAAACGCAGCACTGTCCATCGAAAACAACAAAGTCATCCTGAAAGATGCGATCGACGGCAATCTGATCGAAGAAAAGACCGTCATCAGTAAGATCGACGAAGCGATCAAAGCATATTTTAACGGTAACGGCTCAGATACTCTGGACCTTGCGGATTCTTATATCAAACCGGCATTACAAAAAGAAGATCCTTCCTTTGAAGGAAAGACAGAAACTTACCAAAAAGCTCTGGATAAAAAGATCACGATAAATATCACCGAAGATAAGGAAGAAGAACTGATGAACACATCGCTTTCTTCCCTACTGAAATTCGAAGAAAACGAACTCATCCCTGATCAGGACAAGCTCACCCAATACATCTACGATCTTTATACAGAACACAAAAACGATGCAGCGACATATATCGACAGAGCCGCCTTACAAAACAGCTTATACAAGGCTCTTCCGTCATTGAAAGATGAAAACATCGAAGTCGTCTGGATCCCGTCTCAGCATGAGGGACGCATCGATGTAAACATCCCGGAACAGAAACTCGATTACTACGAAAACGATACATTGATCTTAAGCTCACCGATCGTATCGGGCAACGGTGAGATCACCGATGAAACACCACATGGTGAGTTCTACATCCGCAAGATGTCCACGGATTCCTACCTCATGGGAAGAGATTATCTTGAACACGTCGACTTCTGGATCGGTTTTGATCCTTCCGGAAGAGTCTATGGCCTGCACGATGCCTCATGGCGTGACGAATTCGGCGAAGATATCTACCTCACCGATCCTTCAAGAGGCTGCGTCAACATGCCGACCGACAAGATCACGATCTTATTCGATTA
>JAZQIF010000157.1:0-7191 GCA_045540935.1 Erysipelotrichaceae bacterium
CAGGATCTTGGTGTCGACATCTTTCTTCCAGTCGGTATCGACCTTTTTCAGCAATGTGGCGATCGAAGACTTCCTGCCTCTGGTCTTGGCTGCGACATAGAGCTTTCCTTCTTCATCGACCGACAATAACGGTTTGATCTGTAAGGCCGACCCGATGGCTGCAACGCCCGGCGAGATGCGGCCGCCCTTGACCAGATAGTCGAAGCTGTCGAGCGTGAACCAGTGGGCGATAGATCTTCTGTTGTAGCTGCACCACTCATAGAGTTCGTCGATCGAATAGCCTTCCTTCTGTCTTTTGAGTGCTTCATAGACGAAGAATGCTTCACCGATCGATGCGCAGAGCGAATCGACGCAATAGATCTTCCTATCAGGATACCGGTCTTTGAGATCGCGGCAGATGAAGGATGCGGTGTTGTAGGTACCGGAGAGTCCGGAGGTGAAACACAGATATAAGACATCCTTTCCTTCTTTCAGGACAGACTCGAAAGCTTCCAGATATTCTTCCGGGTTGATGGAAGAAGTCTTGACGTCGATGTTCGTATTCAAAAGAGAATAGAACGTAGGAACGTCGATGTTTCCTTTCGGTCCGTAGGTATAGGACTTGCCGTTTAGAAGGATCTCCATTTCAAGGATCTTCGCTTCCGGCAGGTCTTTGATAAGTTCGTTGGTCAGATCGGCTGTAGCGTCTGTAAAAATCTGATATTCTTTCATAGCGTAACAATAAAAATATAATATGGATCGTCTTTAAAATCAATGGAATCAGGCTTTTTGTTTCAATAATTTTACAAAGGAACATATAATAATTTATAAATGAAAAAGTCTGTGAAGGAAGCATTGAAAGATTCCCTTATCATCATGCCCGGCTATATCGTATTAGGCATCGGTTTCGGTGTGCTGATGATCGACAAGGGCTTTACGCTCTTACACAGTTTTCTGATGGCCGTATTCATCTATGCCGGTTCGATGCAATACGTGGGCGTGGAACTGCTGGCTTTGCCGGCGAGCTATCTCAATGTCTTTCTGATGACGATCATGGTCAACATAAGGCATCTGTTCTATGGGATCGGGATGTTAAGCCGCTACAAAGTTTTGAAGAAACATAAGATCTATGACATCTTCGCTCTGACCGATGAGACCTTTTCGATCGTCTGCAATAAAAACATGAAAGGCCTGAACCGTCAGGATTATTATTTCTGTCTGTCTCTGTTCAATCATCTGTACTGGATCACAGGCTGCGTTTTAGGAAGCATTTTAGGAGATATCTTACCGATCGATTTTACCGGGATCGAGTTTTCGATGTCGGCTCTTTTCATCGTCATCGTCATCGACCAGTGGGAGAAAAACAAAGATCATGCCCCGGTCATACTGTCCTTCATCATTTCCATACTGTGTCTCTGGTATTTCGGAAGAGACAGTTTCCTTTTGCCATGCATGGTCTGCATCATCGTGATGTTGTACATCTTAAAGACGATAAGGAGCTTCCGCCATGAATAGCTATATCCTGATCGCCATCATGGCACTCACGACCATTGCGATACGCTTTGCGCCGTTCATCTTATTTTCAAAGAAGACTCCGCCGTTCATCCTGTATCTTGGCAGTGTGCTTCCATACTGCACCATGGCGATGTTAGTGGTGTTCTGTTTCCGGGATAGCGACACTTCGTCTTTGTACAGCTGCATGCCGGAGCTGATCGCCGGGATCTATGCGGCACTCTTGCAGAAGTGGAGACATAATTCTTCTTTGACCATCGTTTCGGCGACGGTACTGTATATGCTGCTGGTGCAGAGGATATATCGATAAAACGGAGTACATCCGTTTTTTCTTTATAAAAATTCAGTGTAAGAGCAGTAATGGAAAACGTATTACACTAATCTTATATGATCTGTTTGAGCAAATTTACAAGTTTGTCGGATCAAAGAAAGACGGTGAATGACGTCACTATGCAAACATGAATTGTCTGCTGAGAGATCTATGCGTTAAGATCGATGCTTTCCATGTACAATAAGTACTATGAAGATCATCATCATACGACACGCAGACCCTGATTACGAAAAAGATTCTCTGACGCAAACGGGCATCAAGGAAGCGGAAGCTCTCATACCGCGCATGAAAAAGATCGACGGCGACTATTATTATGTCTCGCCATTAGGAAGAGCGAGACTGACCGCGAAGATCGCATTATCTGAATTGAACGTTGAACCGATCGTTCTGGATTTCTTAAGGGAGTTTCCGGCGAAGATCGAACATAAACGCGATCCTGAGACCGGGACCCATTGCTGGGACTGGCTGCCTTTGGATTGGGCGAATGATGAGCGTTTCTATGATGTCGATACCTCTTTCGATCATCCGGTGATGAAAGAAGGAAATGTCAGAGAAGTTTATGAAAAAGTGATAAATGAATTTGATGAGCTGCTGACAAAGCACGGATATAAGAAAAAGGGAAAGATCTTTGAAGTAACGGACTCCAACCACGATACGATCGTCTTATTCTGTCACTTCGGGATCGAATGCGTACTGCTGTCCTATCTTCTCAACATTTCTCCGATGCCTCTGTGGCATAGCTTTGTGGCACCGCCTTCTTCGGTGACAACGATACACAGCGAAGAAAGAGAAAAGGGGATCGCTTCCTTCCGGGTGGAAAGCTTCGGCGATGTCTCCCATCTCTATGTCAGAGACATGGAACCTTCCTTTGCCGCAAGGTTTTGCGAATGTTATGAAGATGAAACGAGGCATTAAAAGATGAATATCACAGTGTATCTTGGCGCAAACAAAGGAAACGATACGAAACTTGCCGAAGAAGCCCAAAGGCTCGGTACCTGGATCGGCAGAAACGGTCACGATCTGGTCTATGGCGGTTCTTTGAACGGTCTGATGGGCATCCTGGCCAAAGCGGTCAAAGAAAACGGCGGCAGGGTCACGGGCGTGGAGCCGCAGTTTTTCATCGATGCCGGCTTCCTTTATGAAGATATCGATGAGCTCATCGTCACGGAAGATATGAGCGAGCGCAAGAAGAAGATGATCGAACTCGGGGATGCCTTCATCGCTTTCCCGGGCGGTACCGGTACTTTGGAGGAGATCGCTGAAGTCATGGCAAAAGTCTCGCTGGGACATCTCGATGCGCCATGCATCCTCTATGATCTTGACGGCTATTATGAAGGCTTGAGGATACAGCTGGAGAAGATGAAAGAAAAAGGCCTTTCCAGTAAGGAAAGACAAAGCGGGATCCGTTTCGCAAAACATCTTGATGAGATCAAAGCGATCTTAAAAGAACATTAAGACATAAGAAAAGACATCGTCGTTCATGTGCAACTTCGATGTCTTTTTTGATCCTTATTTTCTTGTTACCTCGTCGCCATAGATCGTCTTCCAGTCGTTGGCCATCGAGATCGCTACCCAGCCGTTCTCTTCGCAGTTCTTGACCATCTTGGCAGCTTTTTCCAGATCGCCGTTTTCTCTGACGACATCGTCGCAGCACAACATGAAGCCCATGGAACGGTGCGGGTTGTTGGAAGTGGCATAGGTCGCCATCGCAAAGTCGGTCGATGAATTGCCAAACGCCAGTACCGGCTGAATGCCGATCTCCTGCTGAATGGTCGTGACCTTGTTGGTACGAAGATTCTTTAACAGGAACTCGCCGGCAAGTACGAGATCATCATCGGTCTTGAAGTTATAGTCAAGACCGTCGGTGTCGGCTTGCGAGGAAGCGACGACCAGCTGGTCGGAACCGATGATCTGATGCGGCGGGATATCCAGGAAGGACAAGCCTCTGACAGCGCCTCTGACGATCAGACGGTCAGTACCGGAAACGATGTAGCACTGGAAATCGTTGTTCTGCAAGTAGTCGATCACTTCGACCATCGGCAGATAGAAGGCATCGCCGCAGTTCATGTTGTTGTAACCCGGAGACGGTGTCTTGGCAAATTCGTCGACATAGTCATAGAATTCGCTGATCGTCATGCCGGCAAATGCGGAAGCAACTGCCTGGCCGTGTAACGGCATCAGGTCGGAAGCGGAAACACCGGTATCGATGAATTCCTGTATCTTTTCGGCGACACTGAGTTCAAATTCGCTTGGTGTATAGTTTGGATCATCCTGCAGTCTGTGCATCAGCAGCATGTGGTCGAAGTAGACCGGATCGGTCTCACAGAAAAGTGTGCCATCCAGATCGAAGACAGCGACTCTTTCTTCCACCGGGATGAAGTTGGCGGATGCCGGATCAGTGACGTCTTTGACATATTCTTCAAGAGCTGCCTTGGCTGGCGCATCTTCGTTCCACAAGGACAGCCAGTTTTCTTCTGTCGGAACATCTTCCGCAGCTGTATCTTCCTGTTCGGGTTCTGTTTCCGGAGCCTTGTTAGCACTTAAGCTTTGCGCATATAAGAAGCTGACGAGGATCAGCAGGCACGTTGAGATGATGGCCAGTGTTTTCCATTTTTTATTGAGGTCCATATATACTCCTTTGTCTGACGGTCTTTTCTGCATCTTGAAGAAAAGGCCACTACTACATTATATTCAATATTTCCGGACGTGAAAACCGTATTGCAGACGGCAAAGGTCTTTTCTTTCTTTGAAAAGCAGGGGAAGGAAGTGAGCTCTTTCATTAGTTCCAAAGCATTCCAAGTCATTGTTCCAGACAGGTCGAAATATATTAAAATAGATTCAACAATAAGGAGACCGAAAAATGGGAATCGTTGTATTTGGTGCAGTCTTCGTCGATATCAAGGGTTATCCGATCGACCAGTATATCCCGTCCGGCAGAAATGTCGGCAGAGTCATCCAGGTACACGGCGGTGTCAGCCGCAATGTGGCGGAGGATATTGCCAATCTGGAATTAAGGCCTACCTATGTGAGCGTCGTTGATGATACCGGCATCGGCCAGGACGTCATCGACAAACTGAAACGTCATAAAGTGAATACCGACTATATCGTCAAGACACCGGATGGTCTCGGGACCTGGCTGGCGATCTTTGACAACAACGGCGATGTGGTGGCTTCGATCTCCAAGCGTCCCGATCTGTCCAGGATCAAAGAGGTACTGGATCAATACGGAGACAAGATCATCTCAGAAGCGGATTCGGTCGTCGTGGAGATCGATATGGAACCCGATCTGCTGGGCCGCATCTTCGATCTGGCAGAGAAATATCACAAACAGATCTTTGCGGTCGTTTCCAACATGTCGATCGCCATGGAAAGAAGAGATCTGCTTTCCAAAGTTTCCTGCATTGTCTGCAACGAACAGGAAGCCGGACTTCTCTTTTCGGAAGAATACGAGGGTCTTGGCGTCGACGCATTGGAGAAGAAGCTGATCGACAATATCAACAATGCCCAGATCGGCAGGATGGTCGTCACCCTGGGTGATCGCGGTGCCATCTTTGCGGTCAAGGATGGGGAACACGGATACTGTCCGCCGCAGAAGGTGGATGTCATCGATACGACCGGTGCCGGTGATTCTTTCTTTGCGGGCATCGCGGTGGGTCTGACTTACGGCAAGAGCCTGCGCGAGTCCTGCAGCATCGGTACGAGGCTCGCTTCGGCGGTCATCGCCACCAAAGAATCCGTTTCTCCGCGTTTCCAGCCGGCAGAATTCGGTCTGCCGCAGATCGATTGAGATATGAAGACCAAGACCAGACAGGCCAAGATCTACGTAGGCCTCAATGATGCGACAAAGCATGAACAGCTGTTTGAAAAGGAAAGGTATGTCTCCGTTTTGAAGAACGTTTGCCGCTCCTATCACACAGCCTTTTCCTTTGATGTGATCAACGGCGGTTACTTTCACGAAGACGGGACTTATGTTGAGGAGAATTCCTTGGAACTGACTTTGCTGGATGTCTCGGATGAACTGGTGAAGGAGATCGCCAAGGATCTTTGTGTCTTCTTCCATCAGGAATCGGTGATGGTCGTTTATTCTGAGCCGGAAGTAGAATTCATTCAGGAGATCATCGGATGATCGACTTTTATATCGAAACAAAGCAGGATGTCAAGGATGCGATCGATAAGTATGGCATCCTTCCTTTCTTTTCCAACAATATCAAAGGCTTTTCGATCGAGGAACACTGTTCGCCGAAAGCTTATTTTTCTGACGAACCCGGCGTCTGGGAATGGAAGGGTCCGATCATCCAGGAGACCAAGTGTGCCTATGGCAAGTTCTTCTTGAAGAAGGCAGCTTTCGTCAAAAAGGAATGGTATTACGATCTGGCCAATTACCGAAGAGACGGCTACGACTTCGATGCCAGAGTATCGGACGGTCTGGCCAACTACAACGAGGAATTCTTATACAACATCATCTCTTCCAGACACTCTGTTCTTTCCAAGACCGCCAAGGCGGTCGGCGGCTATATCAAGCCAAGGGAGAAGGGAAAAGATGCCTGGGTGCCCAGAAAGGGTTTCGATACGACGATCACGGCTTTACAGATGAAGGGATATGTGCTCATCACCGATTTTGATTATGAGGTCGATAAGGACGGAGAATTCTATGGCTGGGGCATCGCCAGATATGCGACGAGCGAAGAGTGGTTCGGCAGAAGTTTTGCGAAGAAGTGTTATAAAAGGACTCCCGAAGAGTCCTATGCAAGATTGTATAAGCATTTAAAGAAGATCACCGGTGCTGATGAAGAACAGATAAAGAAATTCTTAGGTTAGTTCTTCTTATAGTTCTTTGCCCGTTCAAACATCTTCGGGTCGACGTGGCAATAGCCGGTCGGATTCTTGTATAAGTAATCCTGGTGGTATTCTTCGGCGATCGTGAAGTTGTCCAAAGGAAGCAGTTCCGTCACCAGAGGAACATCGTATTTTTTCTGAAGCTCCGCAAGTGAGCTTTTTATAACGGCTTCGTCTTCCTTGTCGGTGTAGTAGATGCCGGTACGATACTGGTGACCGATGTCATGGCCCTGCTGATCGAGGATCGTCGGGTCGATGATCTCATAGAAAAGTTGAAGGATCTCATTCAATGAGATGCTGTCTTCATCATATACGACTTCGACGGTCTCGGAAGCTAAAGAACGGTGGGCTTTGAGGTCTTCGTAGGATGGGGAGGCGATATCGGAGTTGGCATAACCGACGGTCGTCTCTTTGATGCCGTTGATCAAGGAGAGATAGTGCTCCACGCCCCAGAAGCAGCCGCCTGCCAGATAGATCTTTTTCATGTCTCCATTATAATCAAAGTCTTTCTTTCCTTACATCCATATGCATGC
>JAZQIF010000158.1:0-10532 GCA_045540935.1 Erysipelotrichaceae bacterium
TGACAAGCGAACAGTTCAAAGAAAAACCGGATTACTCTTCGGCAATAATGCAGGATCGGAAAGTCCATTTTACCAAAGAAGAGAAATACCGGCGTTACCTGCTTCTGAAGGAAAAACTGGAAGCAGCCATGAAAGAATAAAACAGCTCATCGTCGATGAGCTGTTCTTTTTCGAATGGTGCACCAGGTGAGACTTGAACTCGCATGGGATTTCCCACACGCCCCTCAAACGTGCGCGTCTACCTATTCCGCCACTGGTGCGTATCTCTATTATAGAATATTTTGTGCTGAAATAAAAATAATTTTGTAAAATTATATGTGTTAGTTTGTGAAGGAGATTTGTAATGAGTTCGTTTAAAGATCTTAGGATCGTCGATAATTTTTATCAGACTTCCTCGTTTTTTCCGATGCCTACCGTATGCATCTCTACGGTGAATCCGGATGGAAGCCTCAATATCGGATCCTATTCCCTGTGTTTTCCTTATTACATTGCCGGAAAAGACAGATATGCGATGGTCCTGGAATGCAGGAACACCTCAAATACCTGCCAGAATATCATGAGGACGCATAAGTGCGCGATCAATTTCATTACCGACGAGAAGAAGTATTTCAAAGAAGCGGTACGTCTGGGCTTCCCGGGACCGAGCGAAGAAAAGATGAAAGAGCCTCTGCTGTTCACGATGGAAGACGGCCTTGCCGATCCGAGCGACAAACAAAGACCTCAGGTCATCGCCGATGCTTTCCAGGTCTTCGAATGTACCTGGGCAAGCCAGCTTGAAAATGCCGACCGTTTCAAAGTCGAAGACATCGATGACGGCCATCCGGGCCCTTATAACGATTTTAACGGCATCACTTCCAAGTATGGTGCACACTTCATCCTGTATATCGATAAGATCCTGATGAAGCAGCGCTATTACGATGCGATCGTCAACGGCGTCACGAAGAACGATTTCCCGAACGTTCCGGTCGACTACGGTTATCGTGATTCGACCAACTTCTGGTATACGCAGTTCCCGCGTCTCATCAGCAAGCCGATCGCCGAACCGATCCCGGCTCCGAAAGAAGTCGATCTCGGCTCCATCCGTTATGCGGCAGACCGCTGTGATCCGGACATCAAGTTTACGGATGAAGCACTGAAGAATTTCGTCAAGGTACCTCGTCCGTTCTTAAAGACAGTACTCAACGGCTGCGTTGCCTGGGCAAAAGAAAACAATGTCACGCTGATCACGGAAGAACACGTCAAGATCATCAACGACAAACGCAAACAGGAAAAAGAAAAGAAGTAAATGAAAAGGGCGGTTTCGATCGCCCTTTTATCATGGTTTGTATCTGCCTAAGACTCTGCCTAAGACGACCACCTGATCGCTCAGCGGGATCTCCGGGAAAAGACTGTTTTTGGCTTTCAGCGTATCCTTGCCTTTGGTGCGGATGAGGATCTGATCGCCGACCAGGAAGACTCCTGTCTCGTGATTGGTTATGGTGTTGGAATTCTGCACGAGGAGACGGCATCCTTTCGGATAGAATGGTTCCATCGACTCATCATACATCCTGACGACACAATCCGCTTTCTGGTTGTATACCGTGTCATTCAGACGCTGGACACTGGCCTCCAGTGTATTGTTGTCCTTGTAGGAAGTCAGATCTCTGAAATACGGACGTGAGATCTTCCTTTCACGTATGAGCTCATCGTTGACTCTGGCGGTCTCTGCTTCGATGTTGTTTTTTACGACGCATTTGCCGGAATAATCCAGAGCTCTGTATTTGAATACCAGATCATATTCTTCTTCATCGAAGCTGTATTTCGATTCATCAAAAAAATCCTGAAAAAGCTGATTGGGAGTGATATCGAGGATCACGATCAGTTTCGCAATGATGTCGGGATCGAGTCCTTTGGAATGTTTTTCATAATTGTTCATTGCCGTTGGGCTCTTGCCGATCATTTTGGCGAGTTCTTTCTGTGCGATCCCTTTTTTCTCTCGGGCTTCTCTGATTCTGTCACCGATTTTCATAGTATTACCTTTTATTTGATGATAACAAAGTTGAAATGAAAATGGGTACTGGATATGACCCGAATCCGCAGGAATCATCAAAGAAATTTCGAAAATCGTGATATCATTAAAATGAAATTCCGAAATATGAAATTTCATAGGTCATATATATGGAATCAGTCCGAAAGAGAAATCATCCAGTCGTCGAGAATATTTTGAAGGTGATGGAGGCCAAAGGGATAGGTATTGACGAATTGAGCGCAAAAAGCGGGATCAGCAGAAAAGATCTTGAAAGATTGCTGAAAAACAAAAGAGTCATCCGGCTTTATGAGATTGCCGCCCTTTCAGTGTCGCTGGATACGGATATCGATACATTATTCGGATACATCAAAGAAGATTAAAACGGCAGTATGATCGACAGATCACTGTTCCCGAGTCTGCCGATACCTGACAAACAGCTGTCTGTTTTATAACAAAACGGTATGTTCGCATACCGTTTTGTTTGTTTTATGATGACTAGTCTAACACCGTGATCCTTCCCTCGACATGGGAATCGATGTTGTTCATGGAAGATAAGAGCTCTTCGAAGATCGAGAAATCTTCGGTGATGACCATACGCGGTTTCTTGTTTGCGGTCACTTCTTCGATCGGCAGGTCGAAGAAGTCGGAGAAATTCTTGTAATGGTAATCCTGCAAGGCGATACGCACGGTCTGATCGTCTTCGATCTCTTTGCCGTTGAGGGAGAATTCGAGAAGTTCGTGTTTCGATCTGGAATAGACGATCTTCATGCCTTTGGAGACCTGATAGAATTCGGTGTGGGCATCCGGTGCAAACGTATCATCCCGCAGCATGAATCTCATCATATGCCTGAATTGGCTTCCCTTGACTTCCAGCATCCAGACCGGTGCATTGAACGGGAGGCATTCTTTGAGTTCCTGATACTGGACGATCGGTCCCATCTGTTTCAGACGTATCGATCCCGATCCCATCAGCATCACTTCAAAGGAGGAATCCACCTGCAAGAGGTCGGCAAACAGGTTGCCGAGTTCCGTTTCCCGGTAGCGGTCAGGGTGGGTGAGTGTCCTTCTGAAATTGGTGATGATGCGCATGTATTTCTGATCGGTCCGTGATTTGTAGGATTTCAGGACTTCTTCCAGGACCGGATCGGCTTCGCATACTTTTGAAGTGATAGGGATGCATTTCCAGTCATAGGAGATCATCTTGTGTTCGGCGGTATCGATCTGAATGTCGAAGCGGCCGATCTGGTCAGTCCCCATACCGACCTGCACGATCGGGACGCCGTTGATGATACACGGTTCTTCCAGAAGGGTATGGGTATGTCCGCCGATGATCAGATCGACGCCCCAGTTCGGGTCAAGGAGCTGCGCAAGCTTCTGGTCCTGATCAAAACCGATGTGGGTCAAAAGGACCGTCAAATCGACCCTGGTCGTCTTGTAGTTATCGATGATGACACCGACCTGTTTGGCAGCCTGCCAGACGTCGATGAAAGAGCCGATGATCTCTTCGCTTCTGGTAGATGCCAGTACTTCTTCGGTGATGATGCCGATGAACATGACCCGCAGACCGTTGACATCGATGATCTTGTAAGGTTCAAAGAGCCTTGCGTGGTTGGATTTGATGTACATGTTGGCATTGACGACCGGGAACTTGGCACATCTCTCCAGGAAAAGCAGATGCGCGAGCCCGTAGTCGACTTCGTGATTTCCCAGAGTGACCACATCGGGAGCCAGAAAGTTCATCAGTTCAATGGTGGAAAAGCCTTTGAATTCCGAATCGATGATCGATCCCCTGAACATATCGCCGGCGATCGCATACAGTACATTGTTTTCTTCGCTTCTGACTTTCTTGATGAATCCGGACAGAAGCGGGACACCGCCTTCATGGAAACCTTCTTTGGGTTCTGCCAGGAAATCACCGTGCATGTCGTTGGAATGTAAAAGAACCAGTTTTTCTGTTGCCACAAAACCTCCTTTCATCAGATTGAATGAATTAAAATAGCCTTATATACCTATTATATAGGATATAAGGCTCAGTTTTACAGATTGAGCAGCTTGATCAGTTCGTTCCAGAGCGACAGTGTCCACTTTTCAGCGCTTGCCGCAAGTTCTTCGAAACGATAGTCCGGAACTTCGATCGCTTCGCCGTAACAGCTCTTCACATACTCCATCGCCTGATAACCGAGATCGTAGACTTTCTTTGCGTCTTCGCCTTCGAGGTCTTCCATATAATATTTCAGGGCGACACCGGCTTCATAGACCGCATCGGCATTTGCCTGATTCTCTTCCAGGACGCCTTCTTTGATCAGTGGGTAATTGCTTAAGATGGTGTTTTTGTAACCTTCAAGATCGGTCTCGGAAAGCTGGGAAGCATAAGGCAGGGCTGCGATCGTATCGGCTTCCAAAGTCTCATAATGGGATGCGACTTGTGACCAGCTGATCTTTTTCTTCTTTTCGACCAATGCCCAGTTATCATCGCTCCAGGCCTGGATCTCGGCAGCTTTCTGGCTGATGGCGTTTTTGCGATCATCGAGCTTTTCTTTATCGTAAGCGGCTTTGATCAGATCCTGTATATCTTCACATAAGAGATTGAGTGAATTGGCTTCGATACTGTTGGACTCGCCGGAGAGCTGCTGAAGCAGGATGGCGTCTTTATATAAGGATAAGAGTCCTTCTTCATCTTCTTCCTTAACACCGGACTCTACTTCCGCCGCTTTGGCGATCACGCTGTCGGTCAGCTGCTTGAATTCGTCGATCGAATAGCTGTCATAGGCGGCTGCCGTTTCGATCATCTGTTTGTATGCTTCATCGTATTTGGGCTGGGCATCGCTCCAGGCGATGTTTTTCGCCCCGCAGCCGGTCAATAATCCGATGATAAGCAGAAGGCTGAAGATCTTCTTCATCGTTTTTCCTCCTTGATACCTTGATTTTCACGAATCCATTATACTATATATGTTTTTTCGGAAAAGGCAGAAAAAAAGCTCCCTTCGGGAACTTTTATCTTTGAAGTGGTGCACCGAACAGGACTTGAACCTGCACGAGTCGCCCCATATGAACCTGAATCATACGCGTCTGCCAATTCCGCCATCGGTGCATACGAATATTCTAACACAAAAATCTTGAAACTCAAACTGTTAATGTTAAAATAATACAGTATGGAATTTAAAAAGATTATTAATGTGGCGGTGATCGCCCATGTAGATGCAGGTAAATCGACGTTGGTCGATGCTTTTTTGGCACAATCACACGTCTTCTCCGAACATGAGGAGGTCGTCTCTCAGGTCATGGATTCCAATGATCTGGAAAGAGAAAGAGGCATCACGATCTATTCCAAGAACTGTTCGATCATTTATCAGGACTATAAGATCAATATCGTCGATACACCGGGACACGCCGATTTCTCCAGTGAAGTTGAGCGTATCATCAAGACGGTCGACACTGTCATTCTTCTGGTCGATTCTTCCGAAGGACCGATGCCTCAGACGAGATTCGTTTTAAAGAAATCTCTGGAAGCAGGGCTGCGTCCGATCCTTCTGATCAACAAGATCGATAAGAAAGATGCCCGTATCAACGAAGTCATCGACGAAGTCTATGATCTGTTCCTGGATCTCAGTGCAAATGATGATCAGCTGGATTTCCCGATCCTTTACGGCATCGCGAGAAACGGCATCGTCAGATACAACCCGTCGGATTCCAATGATGATATCAATCCGCTGTTCGAAACGATCGTCAACCACGTCAAACCGTATCCTGACAAGATGGATGAAAAACTCATCATGCAGGTATCGGCTCTGGCATACGACGATTACATTGGCAGGATCGGTGTGGGAAGAGTTTACTCCGGCATCATCAGGCAGAATACGATGATCTCTGTCTGCAACAACGCAGGCAAGAAAGAAAACCGCAAGATCGCCAACTTATACAACTACCAGGGCCTCAAACGTACCGCGGTAAGTGAAGCACAGTGCGGCGATATCGTCATGATCTCCGGTATCGAGAACATCGAGATCGGTGATACCATCGGCCCGGAAGGCGTCTTTGAACCGCTTCCGCAGATCGATATCGAAGAGCCGACCCTGTCCATGAACTTCATGGTCAACACTTCTCCGTTCCAGGGCAAGTCCGGCAAGTACGTGACCAGCCGTAACATCAAGGAACGTCTCGAAAGAGAATTGGAGACAAACGTCGGTCTGCGTGTCGAAACTACAGCAACCACCGATACCTTCAAAGTTTCCGGCAGAGGCGAATTACATCTTTCGATCTTGCTGGAAAACATGCGAAGGGAAGGCTATGAGGTCGCAGTCAGCCGTCCGGAAGTCATCTTCAAGAAGATCGACGGACGTCTCAATGAGCCGATCGAAGAAGTCATCTGTTCCGTTCCGAACGAATACTCGGGAACTGTCATCAATAAACTCAATCTGCGTAAAGGCCAGATGATCGACATCCAGGACGAAGGTTCTTATACCAAGATCATCTACCATGTCTCGACAAGAGGCTTGTTAGGTTATCGAAGCGAATTCATCAACGATACCAAGGGTGAAGGCGTCATGGTCAGAAAGTTCATCCAGTATGAACCGTTCGTAGGTGAGATCCCGCAGAGGACCAACGGTGCTCTGATCTCCATGGCTTCAGGCAAGGCGATGACTTATGCGCTTTGGAACCTGCAGGAAAGAGGACAGTTATTCGTGACGCCGCAGACGGAAGTCTACGAAGGCATGATCATCGGTGTCTCTTCCAAGACACAGGACATCGAAGTCAACCCGACCGTCAACAAGAAGATGACGGCCATCCGTTCGACCGGCAACGATGAAGCGATGAAACTCGTTCCGGCAAGAGTCTTCTCTCTAGAGGAAGCGCTGGAATTCATCAACGATGACGAGCTCGTCGAGATCACTCCGGATGCCATCCGTCTGAGAAAGAGATATCTTACCAATCTTGACCGCCGCAGACATATGCGTGAGGTCGCAAAAGAAGCCAGCAAACAGGACCTGTAACTTTCGGTCCTGTTTTTTTTGTGAGACTGCACTTATCTATGTAGGATGCGGATTCTGTGATAGAGTGATAGTAAAGTTTTTTAAGGAAGGAGATCCCAATGTTTGATCCGCTCTATCAGCCATATCCATCCAACCGTTACTGCATCACTGCAAAAAACGGCATCGTCGCCAGCGGTTCCAATCTGGCCACGGCAGCCGGACTGGAGATCTTGAAGAAAGGCGGCAATGCGGTCGATGCGGCAGTTGCCACAGCGGCGGCTTTGACAGTCGTCGAACCGACAGCCAACGGCTTGGGCTCGGACGCCTTTGCCTTAGTCTGGATCAAAGATAAACTCTACGGTCTCAACGGATCAGGTTATTCGCCGAAGAACATTTCGATCGATAAAGTGAAAGCGATCAGCGAAGACGGGAAGATGCCGCGCTTCGGCTGGACACCGGTCATGGTGCCCGGTGCAGTCAAATCCTGGGGAAGGCTCATCGAACGTTTCGGAAAGCTCAGCCTGAAGGAAGTTCTGGAACCGGCCATCCGTTACGCAGAAGAAGGCTATCCGCTGTCACCGATGCTGGCGAAGATGTGGGAGTCTGCCACGAAGATCTATCACTCCCGCTTCAATGGGAAAAAGGAATATGAGGAATGGTTCAAAGTCTTCACCAAAGAGGGAGAACCTTATCATTTCGGACAGATCGTGAAACTTCCCGATCACGGTAAGACTTTAAGACTGATCGCGGAAACCAATACCGATGCCTTCTATAAAGGGGAGATCGCCGAGCAGTTTGTAAGACAGTCACAAGAAGACGGCGGTTTCTTCATGAAGGAAGACCTCGAAAACTACGATGTCTCCTGGGTCGAACCGATCAAAGTCGATTATCGGGGCTATGATGTCTATGAGATCCCGCCAAACGGGCAGGGCATCGTCGCTTTGATGGCTCTGAACATCCTGAAAGAATTTGAGTTCGACAAGAAAGAAGATATCGATACCTATCATAAACAGATCGAAGCGATCAAGATCGCTTTTGCGGATGCGAAAAAATATGTGACCGATCCTGAGCATATGGACATCGATTACGATCAGCTGCTCAAACCGGACTTCGGTGCCCAAAGAAGCAGACTCATCAAGAAAGAAGCGATCCTTCCGGAACCTGTAATGCTTCCTAACAGCGGTACCGTTTACCTTTGCACGGCAGACGGGGAGGGAAATATGGTCTCCTATATCCAGAGCAACTACATGGGCTTTGGTTCGGGGATCGTCTTGAAAGGCTATGGCGTTTCCTTGCAAAACAGAGGTGCGGATTTCTCACTGAATGAAAAGGATGCCAATGCCTTAGGTCCGCACAAGAAGTCCTATCATACGATCATCCCCGGTTTCTTAGCCAAAGACGGCAAGCCGATCGGACCGTTCGGTGTCATGGGCGGCTACATGCAACCGCAGGGTCATGTACAGGTCCTGATGAACATGATCGACTTCGGACTCAATCCGCAGATGGCCCTCGATGCCCCAAGGTGGCAATGGATGGAGGGGATGAAGGTGAGCCTTGAGCCGACATTCGATCAGAAGATGGCGGAAGCCCTCAAAGAAAGAGGCCATGATGTCTCCTTTGCCCCGGGTGTTTCTTCGTTCGGCAGGGGGCAGATCATCTGGCGCTTGGAAAACGGAGTATTGGTCGGGGCTTGCGAATCGCGGACCGATTCCAACATCGCCTGTTATTGATAAAGGAGTGCTTATGTTTAAAAAAGCCTTATTATTATTCATCAACACCTTTACCATCTCGATGACCGCCAATTCCGGTTATGCGATGTTAGGTGTCATCAAGAACCGTTTCGTCGATAAATACGGCTGGTTCACCAAAGAAGAGATGGAAGACTATATCGCACTGGCACAGAGCTGTCCGGGTCCGGTCGCCTGTTCCTCGGCAATGATCATCGGCTATCAGTCTTCCGGCATCATCGGAGCGCTGGCTGCCGTGTTTGGGATCGTATTGCCGCCTTTCATCATGATGATCCTTGTCACTTTCTTTTACACCTTCATTTCGACGAACGTCTATGTCAGGACTTTCATCACCGGCATGCAGGCCGGTGTCTGTGCGATGTTATTGGATGTCGTACTGGGTCTTTTTGCCGGTGTTCGGAAGATGAACAAGGCCTTCTATTACGTGATGGTTGTCCTTTCCTTCTTATATGTCAGGCTCACCCCGTATTCGATCTTCTTTCTGGCTTTGATCTGTATCGCGGTGGCGGTCATCAAGACCTTCTTGTTTCAAAAGGAAGTGGGGGCAAAATTATGATCAGTGTCCTTGAAGTCTTTCTGAATTTTCTTAAGATCGGTGTCTTTGCCTTCGGCGGCGCTTATGCGGTCATTCCTCTGATCGAGGAACAGATGGTCACCAATACCGGCTGGATGTCCTTCACGGAGTTTTCCGACCTGGTAGCGATCGATGAGCTCACACCCGGTCCGATCATCATCAACTCTTCCACGTTCATCGGCATGAAACTCTCCGGTATTGCCGGTGCGATCGCCGCAACGCTCGGCTGTGTCGTCCCGGGCTGTATCGTCGCTTTGATCCTGATCCGTCTGTACCGCAAGTACAGGCAGATCCCGGTGATCTCGGAAGCCATCCGAGTCCTCAAATGCATGTCGGTGGCTCTGATCTTCTCGGTGCTGATCAAGATGTTCCTCAATTCCGTCTTCCCGGGCGGTCTCACATCACAGATCAACATCCTGTCATTCGTCTTAGTCATTGCATCATTCATCGTCTTGAAAAGATACAAGGTCAATCCGATATTCGTCATGCTGACATGCGGATGCATCAACCTGATCGCATCATTCATCAAATAAACAGCACCGCAGCAGCGGTGCTATATTTTTCTTCTTTTCTGTATTTTTATCTTTGCGAGAAGCGGTAGAGATCGTTGACGATATGATCGAGGACCTCTTTGTATCCGCAGCGATCGTCTTTCAGGTAGCAGACGTTCTGTCTCTTGCAGCCGCCGTTACAGATATTGATGTATCTGCAGTCTTCACAAGGCTTTTTCTTGCAATCCGATCCTTCGATAAAGTTTCTTGCGGTGTCGCTTGCCGCCAGTTCAGAGAAATTCTGATCTTTTATATTGCCCAATCTGTGTTCATCCAGACAATAGAAGTCGCAGGGGTAGACATCACCATTCCCTTCGATGACGAACTGTTGGCTGCATCTTCCCAGCATCCCGCACTGGTAGGGCGGATAGCCTTTCAACATGCCGGCGAGATTTTCAAAGAGATTGACGTTGAGATATTTCTGACCTTTGATGTAATCTGCCTTGAAACAGTCGAAGAAGCCTTTATAGAAGGAAGCATACAGATCGGGCGTCAAAGCCATATCATTGCTTTCTTCTTCAAGACCCGGCAGGCAGGGGATGAGCTGTATGTATTCGAAATCGTGACTGACGAAGAACTTGTACAGGGCTTCGGGATGTTTTGCCAGATCGGAAGTGACGACCGTCAGGATGTTGAAGTCGACACCGGCTTTTTTTAATTCTTCGACGCCGCCAAGGACTC
>JAZQIF010000159.1:0-7647 GCA_045540935.1 Erysipelotrichaceae bacterium
TAGCCGATATTGAAACCGAAACGTTTCCCATCGATCACTCCGGAAGCCGAACCCCAGTACCAGGTGTTCTTATAGGTCCACACGCCCCTGCCCCAGTCCAATACACCGAAGCTGTCTTTCGGATCGAAGCGATATTCTTTGCCATTGAATTCCACGCTTCCGGAAGCCGGCATGCAGTTGATCTTCTGGTTGTAATAGAAATGGACCCTGCTTTCCTTATATGGCGTGACGATGACCATAGAGTCATCATCGTTCTTGGCAAGTTCGATGCGTCCTTTGATCGGCTTGCCATCCATGAAATCATCCATTTGGAAGCAAAGTACCCGTTTCTCTTTCTCATGAACGAACTCGATCCTATAGCCCTTGCCTTCGCCTTTGACATCTCCCGAAACGGAAGAAGCCGGGAAATTACGCTTGCCTAAAGTCATGAACTTCATCGGCGAGTTGGTGTGTTCCCATGGCTTTGTGAAATCCAGCAAGGAGATCGAATCAAGCGCCATATAGGAGTTATCATCGACCGTTAAGGCGACACCGAACTCCTTATTATATATAAGGTAATAGTCCCATTCCTTGATACGCAGGCCGTTGGCTTTGATCGCCTTACGGTCATAGTCCAGAATGAGTTTTCTCGCATAACCCGTCTCGATCAGATGACCGTTTTCATCCAGAAGCGGATGTCTCTTTGTGATCTCGTTCTGCATCTTTCTTCTCCTTCATCCTTAACAGATATTCATAAACATTCTTATCGATCATGTCTTTGATCAGATCATAGTCATAAATATGCTTGCGGATATACGTCGAACTGATATCGATCGTCTCGTGTTTCAAGACGTCATAATTCTCTTTATGCAGTCCCTTCATCAGCTCATCGATCTTTTCCTTATTTATGTCGCCTCTCGGTAAGATGATGAAACGGAATTGAAGCAGGTATTCATATTCCCTCCAATCCGAGAACCTGGGAAGATTGTCACCGCCTAAGATCAATGAGAATTCATCTTCCGGATACGATTTCGTCAGCTCTTCGAAGATCTGGAAGGTATAAGGAAGATCATTGTAAGTCTCATCGATCTCAATATCCTTTTCAGCAGCCAGCTTCAGCATCGCGATCCTGTCCTGGATCGGATAGAAGTCGTTCTTATCCCAATACGCGCCGGTCGCAATGATCCTCACCCTGTCCACATATCCTTCTTCGATGCAGGCTTTCGCGATCGCGATGTGACCGTTGTGGACCGGATTGAAGGAACCGCAATAGATGCCGATCCTTGCCATATCAGTCTTCGATCTTGTAGACCGGGATATTGAATTTGTGCGCCGCTTTGCGATGCAGTTCTTCGATCTTTTCTCTTTCGACCGGATCGACTTCCTGCCCGCGGATGATCTTTCCGATATCGGCATACTTCACGCCCATCTTGTCTTCGTCCGAAAGACCGGAGATGCCATCATCCGGTGTCCTGTATAAGACCTTTTCCGGAACGCCGAGCACTTCACCGACTTTGATGACTTCATCGACCGTCAGAGAATAGATCGGTGCGATATCGTAGACCGAATCGCCGCCTTTGGTGAAATAACCGACATAGAGCTCACAGGCATTGGATGTCCCCGGTACGACATAGGTGCCCCCTCTTGTTGCGGATAATAAAGCTGCCATATAGTAGACGGACGCCATGCGAAGTCTCGGTTTGAGGTTGATGTCGGAATTCTTCAATTCTTCATCCGTAAAGTCTCCAAGCTTGGATGTCTCGGTCTTGAAGGCATCAAAGACGGAAGTCAGATCGATGTTCAGAAGTTCAAAGCCGAACTTTTCAGCTACGAGCTTCGCGTCCGCCGCATCCGCACTCTTGGAATGACACGGCAGCGTGATGCCGACCACGTTTTCAGGACCAAGGGCCTTGCACATGATGGCAGCGACGACACCGGAATCTTTGCCGCCGGAAATGCCCAGCACTGCCCCTTTCAGATGATTCTTTTCAAAATAGTCTCTTACAAAATCAACGATCTTCTCAGCCTCTTTTACTGCATCAGTCATTTTTAGCCACCTCATTCTTCATACGCCATTCGATACTTCTGGTCAGATAATCGACATAATCCTGGTTCTTGCACATGGACTTTCCTTCCGTGTCGGAAACTTTCGCCACATCCTGGCCATTGCACTTGGTGACCTTCATGACGATGTTCAAAGGTTTTACCGATGTATCGTTGGAAAGATATGTTCCGATACCAAACGCCACCTTGCAGCGATCCTTGAAGTAACGGCATAAGGCCGTCGCCTTTTCAAAATTCAAAGAATCGGAGAATAACAGTGTCTTGGTCTTGGGATCGATGCTGAGTTTCTTGTAATGTTCGATCATCTTGTCGCCCCATTCAAACGGATCACTTGAGTCGTGCCTTACACCGGAGAACAGTGTCGCAAAGGTCAGACGGAAGTCTCTTAAGAAACAGTCCGTCGTGATCGTATCGGTCAGAGCCGTACCGTTCAAAACTCCGTATTCTTCGACCCAGGCGTTCAGGGCAAAGAAATTGGAATATGCCGGATTGTGCTTGTGATCGCCCTGGCCTACGCACATGATCCACTCGTGGGCCATCGTGCCGACAGGTGTCAGACCGAATTTCTTGGCCAGATAGACATTGGATGTTCCGACAAAACGGGAAAGCGGATTGGTATATTCGGTCAGCTTATGTACGATGTATTCCTGTGCCTCACCAGACAGCCTTCTTCGCAGTCCGAACTCGGAATAGGAATTGAGCTCGAATTCACCGCTTTGTACCTTTTCACATTTTGCGATCGCTTTTTCTTTGAACTGTTCAAACAGCTCGTCATAGTCATAGTTCATGCGGAAATAGACTTCGTTGACGATCGCCAGTGTCGGGATCTCATACATCGAAGTATTCAGCCATGTACCGGTCGTCTCGATGAAAAGATGACCTTCCTCATCCAGATCGAAGTGGAAGTCTTCATAACGCGGCTGCCACAGTCTCAGGAAATCGACATAGCTGCCTTTGATCCAGCGGATGTCATTGAGATACTGCAGCTCGTCTTCCGAAAAGCGCAGTGCACAATACATGCGGATCTGATGCTTGATCTCTTCGAAGACTTCCTTCGAGAATCTGACGTCTTCGTTGCGGCACTTGAACGACCAGGTCGTCTTGTAGTCCGAGAAATGATGGTAGATCGCCTGACCCATGGAGAACTTATAGAGATCGTTCTCCAGAAGCGATGTGATGATCTGTTTCATTTGTTACCTCTTTATTCTGTATCTTCCTTATTATTATATTACAGCTGCGCATTTTCATAAGGAAAACCCTTACAAAATCCCTTTTTGGCACAGCTGTATCCGTTTTATTGAAAAAACACGATAAAATCTGCATTTTTTGCTTGATTTTAGCTTCCCTTCTTGTTACTATTAAAAGGCTGACAGGATCCGAGAGGATCCATAATTAAGTCAGATATTTGGCACACCTGAGAAAGTGTGCATGTGAAGAAAGGAGTACATATGCCAACAATCAATCAGTTAGTAAGAAAAGGCAGAACTGCGAGAACATTCAAGTCAAAGGCACCGGCTTTAAATAAGGGTTATAACTCATTAAAGAACCGTCCGATCGACCTGGCTTCCCCTCAGAAGAGAGGCGTCTGCACCCGTGTAGGTACGATGACACCTAAGAAGCCTAACTCAGCGTTAAGAAAGTATGCCCGTGTTCGTTTATCCAACGGTATGGAAGTTACAGCTTACATTCCTGGTATCGGACACAACCTGCAGGAACACTCCGTTGTCATGATCCGTGGCGGTCGTGTCAAGGATTTACCGGGTGTTCGTTACCACATCATCAGAGGCACACTCGACTGTGCCGGCGTTGACGGCAGAATGCAGGGTCGTTCATTATACGGCGCTAAAAAGCCTAAGTAAAACATGAAAGGAGATTAAAAATGCCAAGAAAAGGACATATTGCGAAACGAGATGTATTAGTAGATCCGATCTACAATTCCAAGCTTGTGACACGTTTAATCAACAAGATCATGTTAGATGGTAAAAAAGGTGTCGCTCAGAACATCCTCTACAATGCATTCGATATCGTAGAAAAGAAGACAGGCTCTCAGCCAATGGAAGTATTTGAAAAAGCATTGGACAATGTCATGCCTGAACTCGAACTGAAATTAAGAAGAGTCGGTGGTGCTAACTACCAGGTCCCTGTTGAAGTTTCTGATGAAAGAAGACTTACACTGGGCTTAAGATGGATCGTCAACTACTCCAGATTAAGAGGCGAAAAGACGATGGAACAGAGGTTAGCCGCTGAGATCATTGATGCATCGAATGGTGTCGGTCAGTCCGTCAAGAAGAAGGAAGACACTCATAAGATGGCTGAAGCAAACAAAGCATTTGCTCATTATCGCTGGTAATTTATAGAAAGGAGATTACGTTATGGCACGTCAATATGCTTTAGAAAACACTAGAAATATTGGCATCATGGCGCACATCGATGCAGGTAAGACTACCTGTACCGAAAGAATTCTCTTCTTTACCGGAAAAACACACAAGATCGGTGAAACACATGATGGCGCAAGCCAGATGGACTGGATGGAACAGGAACAGGAAAGAGGTATCACGATCACCTCAGCCGCTACGACGACTTTCTGGCCGGGTTCCAAGAATCAACTTCCTAAGACCAGGGTCAACATCATCGATACTCCGGGACACGTCGACTTCACAGTCGAAGTTGAACGTTCTCTGAGAGTTCTTGATGGTGCTGTCACGGTATTGGACGCCAAAGCAGGTGTTGAACCACAAACGGAAACAGTCTGGAGACAGGCTTCAACTTACGGTGTACCTAGGATCGTCTTTGCCAATAAGATGGATGCTACGGGTGCTGACTTCATGATGTCAGTCAATTCGATCGGAGACAAGCTCGCTGCCAAAGCGGCTGCGATCCAGATGCCGATCGGTGCGGAGAATACCTTCCGCGGTATCATCGACCTGGTAGAGAGAAAACAGTATATGTATCCAAACGATCAGGGAACGGATATCAAGGTTTCCGAGATCGAAGATCAGTACAAAGATGAAGCTGAGATCATGAGAAGCGAGCTGATCGAAAAGCTCTGCGACTATGATGATGAACTCATGGAGACATTCCTGGAAGGTGAAGAGCCTTCGATCGAATTGATCAAGAACACGATCAGAAAAGCTGTTCTGACTTCCGAGTTCTTCCCGGTCCTCTGCGGTTCCGCATACAAGAATAAGGGCATTCAGCTCTTGCTTGATGCAGTCGTAGAATACCTCCCTTCCCCGCTGGATGTCCCGGCGATCAAGGGCACGACGAAGTTCGGGGATGAAGCGGAAAGACACGCAAGTGATTCCGAACCGTTCTCTGCTCTTGCCTTCAAGGTCATGACAGACCCGTTTGTCGGTAGACTCACTTACTTCAGAGTCTATTCAGGTGTTGCCACTGCCGGATCTTATGTGCTCAATGCTACAAAAGATACAAAAGAAAGATTTGGCAGATTGGTACAGATGCACGCGAACCATCGTGCGGATATCGAAGAAGTCGATGCCGGCGATATCGCAGCAGCTGTAGGTTTAAAGAATACGACCACAGGTGATACGCTGTGCGATGAAAAACATCCGATCATCTTAGAATCCATGGTATTCCCTGAGCCGGTCATTCAGATGTCAGTCGAACCTAAGACAAAAGCCGATTCCGATAAGATGGACATCGCCTTAGGCAAACTGGCCGAAGAAGACCCGACCTTCAGAACATACACGGATGAAGAGACAGGTCAGACGATCATCGCCGGTATGGGTGAATTGCATCTGGATATCATCGTCGATCGTATGAAACGTGAATTCAAAGTCGAATGCAATGTCGGTAAACCGCAGGTCGCTTACCGTGAGACCATCAGAAAGACGGCGGATTGCGAAGGCAAGTTCGTCAGACAGTCCGGTGGCCGAGGCCAGTATGGTCATGTATGGATCAAGTTCGAACCGAACGAGACCGGCAAAGGATTCGAATTCATTGATGCCGTTGTCGGCGGTACCGTTCCTAGAGAATATATCAAACCGACAATGGAAGGCTTAAAGGCAGCCCTTGAAAACGGTCTGATCGCCGGTTATCCGGTCGTCGACATCAAGGCTACCCTCTTCGATGGTTCCTACCATGAAGTCGACTCTTCGGAAATGGCCTTCAAGACAGCCGCAAGCTTAGCATTGAAGGAAGCAGCCAAGAAGTGCGATCCTGTCATCCTTGAACCGATCATGGATGTTGAGATCACCGTCCCATCCGAGTACCTCGGTACTGTCATGGGCGATGTCACGAAACGCCGCGGTCATATCAACGATCAGGAAGAAAGAGGTAACGCTGTCGTTATCAGAGCATACATCCCTCTGTCACAGATGTTCGGTTATGCGACTGACCTGAGATCCAATACTCAGGGCAGAGGAAACTACATGATGCAGATGGATCACTACTCGGAAGTACCAGCCAGTATCGCCGAGGAAATCGTTAAGAAAAACGCCCGATAGCAATTGCTAAATAAGGTGTTTTAGATTAAAATAGTATTGTTAAATTTAGGAGGAATAAATTTTAGATGGCTAAAGAGAAATTTGACCGTTCGTTAGAACATGTCAATATCGGTACTATCGGTCACGTCGACCATGGTAAAACAACTTTAACTGCTGCTATCACTAAGAGATTAGCAGAAAAGGGTCAGGCTGAATTCAAGGCTTACGACCAGATCGACGGAGCCCCTGAAGAGAAGGCTCGTGGTATCACGATCAATACTGCTCACGTTGAATATAAGACAGACAAGAGACACTACGCTCATGTCGACTGCCCGGGACACGCTGACTATGTCAAGAACATGATCACTGGTGCTGCGCAGATGGATGGTGCGATCCTCGTTGTTGCTGCAACTGATGGACCGATGCCTCAGACTCGTGAACACATCCTGTTAGCCAGACAGGTCGGTGTTCCTTACATCGTAGTATTCCTTAACAAGTGTGATGCAGTTGACGATCCTGAACTGATCGACTTAGTCGAAATGGAAGTCAGAGAACTGCTCGACGAATACGGATTCGACGGCGACAACACTCCGGTCATCCGTGGTTCTGCATTAAAGGCTCTTGAAGGCGATCCTGAAGCTCAGAAAGCTATCGATGAACTGATGGATGCTTGCGACAGCTACATCCCTTCTCCTGCAAGAGAAATGGACAAACCGTTCCTTATGTCTGTCGAAGACGTCTTCACGATCTCCGGCCGTGGTACAGTTGCTACAGGCAGAGTTGAACGTGGTGTCGCTCACTTAAATGATCAGGCTGAAATCGTCGGCTTAAGAGAAACCAGAACTACAGTCATCACTGGTCTTGAAATGTTCCACAAACAGCTCGACCAGGCTGAAGCTGGTGACAATATCGGTGCTCTGCTCCGTGGTGTCAACCGTGATGAAATCGAAAGAGGTCAGGTCCTTGCAAAACCGGGTTCTGTTACTCCTCATACGCAGTTCACTGCTCAGGTTTACGTATTAACTAAGGATGAAGGCGGCAGACATACACCGTTCGTTGCCAACTACCGTCCGCAGTTCTATTTCCGTACAACTGACGTTACCGGTATCGTCAAAGACTTAGGAAGTCGGATCGTAGCCATGTCGTTCTGTGAGCCAAG
>JAZQIF010000160.1:0-34031 GCA_045540935.1 Erysipelotrichaceae bacterium
TCTCGTACAGAATCTGACGGCAAAGGAAAACGTCGAACTGGCTTTGCAGATATGCAAGGATCCTTTGGACCCGGTCTTCGTATTGAAGATGGTCGGTCTTGAGGAGCGCATGAACAACTTCCCGAGCCAGCTCTCCGGCGGTGAACAGCAGCGTGTTGCGATCGCAAGAGCCGTGGCGAAGAACCCGAAGCTTTTGCTTTGTGATGAGCCGACCGGTGCGTTGGACTACGTGACCGGAAAACAGGTCCTCAAGGTCTTACAGGACATGTGCTTTAAAAACGGCATCACGGTCGTCATGATCACACACAACCAGGCCTTGGCCCAGATGGCCCAGAAGATCATCCGTGTCAAATCCGGAAAGATCGTCTCTGTCAGCGCCAATGAGCCGGTGGATATCGAGGAAATCGAATACTGATGTTCAATAAGGACACCTTCCGGCTGATCAGGAAAACGTCCAATCGTTTCCTGTCTTTATTTATGATCGTACTAGTCGCATCAGCTTTCATGATGGGGCTTTTTTCCAATGCGCTCATCTTACGGGAAAGTGTCGATGCCTACAATGACGAATACGGCCTGCAGGATCTGCAGATCTATTCTTCCTACGGCTTCTGCGAAGAGGATGTCGATGCTTTGAAAAACAACGAAGATGTCAAAGATGTCTTTGCTTCCAGGTTCGTCGATGCCTACGGGGAGATACAGGGCAGGAATGCGATCGTCTTCCGTCTGGAGGAACTCGAGCGTAACGTCAACCGCTTCGAAATGACTTCCGGCAGGATGCCGAGAAACTCCTATGAAGTCTTACTGCTGGAAGAAGGGATGAACAGCGCCTCTTCTTTCCTGGACAGATATGTGAACGTCTACTTGAATGAAGAAGACATCCACGATCATCTTTTGAACGATTCGTTCAAGATCGTCGGTACCTGCAGGTCACCGGCTTATACGGCCAAGATCCTGGGTGCTTCCAATTGTGAGAACCAGGACCTCGATGCGATCTTGTTCGTACCGGAGAAAAATTTCATTTTCGACTACTATACGACCTTGTACCTGAGCGTGGAAGGGGCAGACAGGTATATGTCCTACACGTCAGAGTATGAGGATTATATCGATGAAAAGCTGGCTTCGATCGAAGCCACCAAAAACAAACAGGAAGGCTATCTGCGCGATACGATCTATAAAGAGAATCTGAAGAAACTGCAGGATGGCGAAGCGGAGTTTTTGAAAGCCAAAGAAGACGGACAGAAGGAGCTCGATGAAGCCAAAAAGAAACTCGATGATGCAAACATCGAACTCATCGTTTCCCAAAGTCTGATCGATTCCAACAAGGTGACTTTTGAGACGACGCTGACCCAGCTCGATGCAGCGGAAGCGGTCCTGGAAGAAAACGAAAAGCTGGTCGATAACGGGATAAAGCAGGCGGAGAGCCAGAGCGGGATGGGCTTTGATACTTTGTATACCGAGGTCTCGGCTGCCTATACTTCCTACATCATGATCCGGGAATCCAATTTCGATACCGGCAATGTCACTGACCGAATTCTCAGCCAGCTGCAGGAAGAAAAACAGAGTAACCTGAACCGGATCGCTGAGATCGATGCGCAGCTTGCATCTCTTGATCCCGAAGCGGAAGATTATGCGCAGACTTCAGCTGCCTTACAGGTCGAAAAACAGGGCCTGGAGATCCGAAATACCGTCATCGATGAGACGATCGCAAATTACGAAGAAAACGGCCAGGAGAGCGTACAGCAGTCCAAGGAAGAGATGCTGAAGGCGATCGATGACCGCTTCAACGGTTCGGTGGAATCCACCTATATCCAGCTCAAGACCTTATATGACTCAAGAGAAAAACTGAGAAGTTCAAGACTTGAACTGGAGACCGGCCGGCAGCAGGCCATCCAGGGGCAGAAGGCACTTGAAGAAGCCCAGGCCAAGCTCAATGCCGGCAAGCGGGAATATGAGAATGGTTTGAAAGAGTACGAAGAAGGTCTGATGAAATTCAATGACGAGATCGAAAAAGGCCAGAACGACCTCAACAAGGCCAGAGAAGATCTCGAAGCTCTTCCGAACGCTTCCTGGGTATTGCTGGACAGAGATTCCCATTATTCTTCCTATATGTTCAAAAATACGATCTCGCAGATGTCGGCGATCGGCTATGCCTTGCCGGTGCTGTTCTATCTGGTGGCGGCACTCGTCTGTATGACGACGATGACCAGGCTCATCGATGAACAGCGTTCGCAGATCGGTATCTTCATGGCACTGGGTTTCTCCAATGCCCAGATCATCGGCAAGTATGTCCTCTACGCCCTGATCGCTTCCCTTGGCGGATCGATCTTAGGTGTTCTGGCTGGTCAATTGATCTTCCCGACGGTCATTTATAACACGTGGAGACTGATGTATGCCCTGCCGCCGATCAAGTTATATTATCCGCTAGGCTATGTGCTCATCTGTATCCTGGCCTTCTCTGTTCTGATGGGCGGGGTGACATATTTAGTCACCAGGAACTCCTTGAAAGAAATGCCCTCACAGCTCTTACGTCCGAAGGCACCGAAGTCTTCCAAGCGGGTCATCCTGGAAAGGATCACCTTCTTATGGAAACGGCTGCCGTTCACGTCCAAGATCACAGCCCGCAACATCTTCCGTTATAAGGCGAGGTTCTTGATGACGGTCATCGGTGTGGCCGGCTGTACAGCCTTGCTGGTGGTGGGCTTTGGTATCAAGGATTCGATCTCCGACATCGTCTCGATACAGTATGGCGAGATCTTCGCCTATGACTATCAGGTCAATCTGGAAAACGACCATCATTTAAGTTCCAACCTGAATGTCCTGAAAGACGACCTGGGCAATAAGGAAGTCGTGCCTTTCATGTCCTATACCACCAAGGCGTATCTCAATGAAAAAGAAGATGACACTTTATATGTGGAAGTCTTCGATGCCAGAGAGTCCAAGCAGGTATTGAGTCTGAGACAGACGGATTGTAAGACGCCGATCGAACTCGATAATTCAGGTGTGGTCGTCTCTCATAAATTTGCGATCAACCATGGTCTTAAGGAAGGCGATATGCTGACAATTGAATCGCAGAACGGCTTGAAGCGGGATGTGAAGATCGCCAAGATCTGTGAGTTCTACTTCCAGCATTATCTGTTCATCTCGCAATCCTACTACGAAGACATATTCGGCGAGAACGTCCACGCCAACTGCATCGCCGTTTCCACCGAAGACAAGGAAGCGTTAAAGAGAGATTGCGAGTCCGTGCATGACTTCGTCTCGATGGTCGACTTCTCCGGTCTGATCGAACAGTTTGAAACGATGATCGAAGCTCTCGATTTCATCATCTTAGTCATCATCGTGGCGGCCGGTTCCTTAGCCTTGGTCGTTCTGATCAATCTGATCCAGGTCAATATCGCCGAAAGGATCAGAGAGATCGCAACTTTGAAGGTCTTAGGCTTCCACGACCAGGAAGTCAATTCCTACATCTTCAAGGAAGTCTTCCTGTTAACGATCATCGGCGGATTATTGGGCATGCCGTTAGGCGTTGTGGAGCACCACTTCATCATGAACGTCATCAATATGGACATGATGATGTTTGGCATGAACATCTCCGTTTTCAGCTTCTCGGTATCTCTGGCGATCACGCTGATCTTCACGGTACTGGTGATGCTGGTGATGAAGAAACACCTGCGCAATATCGAAATGGTCGAGTCGCTCAAATCGGTCGAGTGATCTATAATATAAGAGAAAAGAGGAATCTATATAATGAATGCTTTAGACAGATATAATGAATGGCTGGCCAAGCTTGACAAGGCCGATCCTTTGTATCAGCAGCTGCTCGATATCAAAGATGATCCGAAAGCGATCGAAGAACGTTTTTATCAGAACATCACCTTCGGTACGGCGGGATTAAGAGGCAAGGTCATGGCCGGCACCAACTGCATGAACTACCTGATGGTGGGCAGAGCCACCCAGGGCGTTGCCAACTACATCAAGCGTTTCGGCCAGGAAGCGATGGACAAGGGTGTCGTCATCGCCCATGACTGCCGTCATATGTCCAGAGAGTTCTGCCTGCATACGGCGGCGATACTGGCAGCCAACGGCATCAAGGCTTACATCTTCGATGATCTGACCGCGACACCGGAACTGGCTTTCATGGTCGGACGTCTGGGCACCAAAGCCGGTATCAACATCACGGCTTCCCACAACCCGAAAGATTACAACGGCTATAAGGTGTATTGGGAAGATGGCTGTCAGGTCTCTTCTTCCGTTGCTGATGGCATCTTAGCGGAGATCGATGAGATCGATCCGTTCATGAACATCCTCAACGGTCATTTCCGTGCCGAACTTGAAAGAGGCATGATCACCATCCTGGATGAAAAGTATGACCGTGAATACATCGACCACGTCAAATCGCTGGCGATCCATGAAGGGGACGAACTTGATCTGGATATTCCGATGGTCTATACGCCGCTCAATGGCTGCGGTACCAAACCGTTTGCGGCCATGATGAAGGAAAGAGGCTTCCGTAACTGGCACTTCGTCGAAGAACAGAAAGACCCCGATCCTGACTTCAAGACCGTCGGTTACCCGAACCCGGAAGATCCGAAAGCCTTCAAGCTGGCGGAAGAACTGGGTAAGAAAGTCGGTGCGGAATTACTGATGGCAACTGACCCGGATGCAGACAGGTTTGCGATCGAGTTAAGAAATGATGAGGGCGAATACGTACCTTTGAACGGCAACCAGACCGGTTACCTGCTGGTCAACTATATCCTGGAAGGAAGAAAAGATGCGGGCACGCTTCCTCAAAAAGGTGCAATGGTCAAATCGATCGTCACTTCCACGATGTCTACCGAGATCGCTGAGGCCCATGGCGTGAAGATGTTTGAAGCTCTGACCGGTTTCAAGAACATCTGCGGGCGTATCCCTTACCTGCAGCAGAACGGCTACACGTATCTCTTCGGTTATGAGGAGTCGGTCGGTTATGCGGCATCTCCATTGATCCGTGACAAGGATGGCATCTCTGCCGGCATGTTGGTCACAGAAGCGGCAGCCTACTACCGTAAACAGGGCAAGACCTTATTCAATGTTCTGAATGAACTCTATGATAAATACGGCCACTACGCGGAAGATGAACCGAATCTGATCTTGGAAGGTATCGAAGGGGCAAAGCGCATCAAGCGCATGATGGCCCATGTCAGAAACAACCTGCCTAAGGAAGTTGCCGGCATCAAAGTCGAAAAGGTCATCGACTACATCAAGGGTTATGATGACATCCCGGCTTCCGATGTGCTGCGTTTCTTCTTAGAGGATGGCAGCTGGTTTGCCGTACGTCCTTCCGGAACCGAGCCGAAGATCAAGTTCTACTTCTACACTGACCAGGAATCCAGAGAAAAAGCCCTGGAAGTAAACAGGCAGATCAAAGAAGCCGTCATGGCGATGATCACAGCTGTCGAATAATAATACATCAAGTATTTCAAAAAGCTCCGGAAAACCGGAGCTTTGACATTATCAGGGCTATAACAAGGAAAGCTGTTCTTCGCTTTCCTCTTTCTTTTCTTCTGTCACTTTATGGCAATAGCCGTAGTACCAGCATTCGTAAGGATGTAAACATTGTTCACCGATCGGGATATCCGGCTCTTCTTTCTCTTTCTGGTGACGGTTGAGGCGCCAGATGTTTTCATTGATCCAGTTGTAGAGCCTTCTGACTTCTTCGCTCACTTCCACCGGTTTGAAAGGATCGTTTTCATCTTCGCAATGGATGACGATGAAGATCTTTCCGATACGCAGTTTATTGCGGCTGATGATGTAGTATTGGAAGGCCGCATCTTTGATGAACTGTTCGTGGACTTCCGGTGAATTCTTGACCTCGTACATGTCATAGCCTTCATCTGTCTTTCTCAAGATATCGACGGCACAGTAGTTGTTGTAGTCTGAAAAGGCAGCTTCGCAAAGGACCGGTGTTCCCAGGCTCAGGTGTTCCTTCGTCTTTTCGATCATCGCTTTCTTGTCGGGGATATGGGTACCCGGACGATAGACCGTCATCTCTTCATAGGGACCAAACATCCCCATCGCCGCATCGCCGAATTCGTTGCCGGCATCGAGGCGTTTTTGAACCTCTTCGGGGATCACTTTCAAAGAAGGCTTGTGTCTGTCAAGCCATAACATCTTCTCACATTGCATGCCCCGCATGAAGTCGGTCTTGGTGATCGCCATGTCTCCATTATCCCACAAAGCAAGAACAGAGTTTCATGGACCTTTCGTCATATAAAAATATGAGATAATACTTACACAGAAAAAAGAAAACAATAAGAGGAGGAAGACAGTATGACAGAGAGAAAACTCGGTTTCGGTACGATGCGTTTGCCTTTGAACGATCCGGACGACAGCGCCAACATCGATATCGAACAGTTCAAGAAGATGGCCGACATCTTCATGGAACGCGGTTTTACGTATTTCGATACAGCCTATCCGTATCATAAAGAAAAATCGGAAGAAGCTTTAAGAGAAGCGGTCGTCAAACGCTTTCCGCGAGACTCCTTCACAGTTGCCGACAAGATGCCGGTCTACAAGGTAAAATGTTATGAAGATTATGAGAAGATCTTCAATGAGCAGCTTCAAAGATGCGGGGTCGAATATTTCGATTATTATCTTCTGCACAACTTAGGCAGAGACCGCTATCCGGATACGCAGAAGTTCGGCGGTTTTGATTTCGTCAAGAAGATGAAAGAAGAAGGAAAAGTGAAGAAGATGGGCTTCTCCTTCCACGATACGGCTGATGTATTGGACGGAATACTCAACGATCATCCGGAAGTGGATTTCATCCAGCTGCAGATCAACTACCTCGACTGGGATTCTCTGGTCGCCCAGTCCGGCAAGTGCTACGAAGTCGCAAAGAAACACGGAAAGAAAGTGGTCGTCATGGAACCGATCAAGGGTGGCACTCTGGCAAGACTGCCGGAAAAGGCAATGGAAAAGTTCAGGGAATTCTATAAGGATGATTCCGTGACACCGGCTTCTTTGGCTATCCGCTATGTGGCATCTTTGGAGAATGTCTTCATGGTCTTAAGCGGCATGTCCGATCTTGAACAGTTAAAAGACAACACTTCCTATATGCAGGATTTCAGACCTTTGAGCGATGAGGAAAGAAAACTGGTCGATGAGATCACGGCGATCTTAAAATCGACGATCAAGGTCCCTTGTACGTCCTGTCAGTATTGCCTGGAGGTCTGTCCGATGAACATCAATATGCCGGGTTACTTCGGTTTATTGAACCTGTATGCGGTGACAGGCAACAAGACCGGCATGTACTACCAGCGTTATTCTTTGAATCATGGCAAGGCTTCCGATTGCATCAAATGCGGTCAGTGTGAAGCCAACTGTCCGCAGCACATTCAGATCCGGGATCTGCTGGAAGAGTTCGCCGCTTTATACGAGACAGCATAGTTAAAGGAGAGAAGTGAATGGAAGCATTCCGCTGGGCATTCATCGGTGCCGGCACTTTGGGAAAACAGGTCGCGAAAGAGATCACCGATTCCGGGCGCCACAGGATCGTTTCGGTCTATGTGCGTGACCGAAAGAAACGCATCGAGTTTGCCGATCAGTATACGGCCTTTGCGGCCGATTGCGCAAAAGAGGCGATCGACAGGGAAGATGTGGACGGCGTCTACATCTGTACACCCAACACTTCGCATCATGAATACACTCTGCTGGCACTGGAACTGGGCAAACCGGTCCTTTGCGAAAAGCCGGCAACGACCGATTCCAAGCTCTTGAAGGAGATGATCGATCTCAGCAGAAAGAAGGATGTCTACTTTGCGGAAGCGATGTGGACCTGGTTCTCACCGATCGCCAACAAGGTCAAAGAGTGGTTCGATGCTGGAGAATACGGAAACCTCAAAAAGCTAGATCTCAACTATCATCTGAAATCGATCAATTATGCACCACGCTGTTCCGATCCGATGCTGGCAGGCGGCGCCTTGCTGGATGTGACGGTCTATCCTTTGACTTATGCCTTCCGTCTTTTGGGAAAGCCCGAAAGCATCGTATGCAAAGGCACTTTAAAAGATGGCATCGATACAAAGGAAGATATCGTACTGACCTATCCGGATGGTTTTGTATGCAACGTCTCGGCTTCGATCGTCGATATGAAGGGTCTCGAAAAGCTGATCATCGAAGGCGATCAGGCAAAGACGAAGCTCATGTTCTTCCATGGCGCCAATCAGGTAAAACTCAAACGCAAGAACGGAAAAAGTGAGACCTTCAAAGGGGATGGAGGCATGCTGAACGAATTCGACATCGTCGCCGACGAGATACGAAGAGGTCTCAAAGAAAGCGAGTATGTTCCCCACAGCGCGACACTGTCCGTCATGGAGATGATGGACGAGTGCCGCCGGCAGATGGGGCTCGTATTCCCGTTTGAAGAAAACGACTGATCCAAAAACGAAATATCGACAAAGACTGTCAGAAATGATAGTCTTTTTTGATTTTTGAAGGAAAGAAAAAATACGATATAAAACTTTTAAAAAAGCAGGAGAAGATAAAGAAATGGCATTTTCTTTCAGTTATGGTCTGAATGATAATGAGTGTTTCGTTGGTCATCGATAATGACCGGCTGAGAAGGAAAAAAAGGATATTGAAAGGGCAGAAAGGACTGTCATAAAATGAAAATGATATAGGAGGATAAATATCATATGAGAAAAACTGCAGGTTTTTTAAAAGCGTGCTGTACCTTTGTTTTAGTGCTTGAGATCGTCGCTATCGTCATGCTGGCGATCGCAGGAGGCTTTCTGGCCTTTACCGGAAAGTTCTCGGAGCTGGCTGCCAAGTCGGATGCCATCACCGTTGAAGGAAACAGCCTGACACCGGAACAGATGGATGCCCTCAAACCGGTCATCCTGGCTGTTATCGCCATCGGTCTGCTGGTTCTGGTGCTGACACTGCTTGGTACCTTAAAGACAAGGACGGCTTTGGAAGAATGCAAAGAAGAAAGACCGTTCTCTTCCAAATGCGTCGATGCGATCAAGGCATCTGCCCGTTTCGAGATCATCGGCGGCCTCGTCGGTATCATCGGCGGTATCGTACTTTCCTTCATGTCGGCACCGATCAAGGTCCTGGGTACTTCCGTAAGCAGCCGGATGTCATCCTTGAATCTTTCGTTCCTGTTCTACGCGTGTGAAAAGTACCTGCTTTATCACGTCGCTGAATACGGCCACTCTCTGGAAAACAAAGCGTAGATCAAAGAAAAATATTGAACATGAAAAAGCCCCGCTTCAGCTGAAACGGGGTTTTGCCTGTTTATTCGACGATGACAATACCGTCTTCTTTGATGGTGATCTTCATGCCGTCTTTGACGTAATCTTCAAACTCTTTGCCGAGGCTGTCGATGACCGGCATGGATGTATCGGACCACACCGAAGCCAGTACGGCACCGGCACAGGCGAGCGAGTCGATCGGATGATAGAACAGCATCGCCGCAGGATTGCGTTTCATGACGGCAGCACAGTATAAGACCAGGCCGCCGGTCGTGGAACCGATGGTCTGCGGTAAGCACAGAGCTTTGCCGGCGATCGGTTTGCCATATAAGTCGGGATTGTTCTGATCGCCGACTTTAGCGGACTTGTCACCAAACTGCAGCGCTTTCTGCAGGGAGGCCAAGGTATTGAATCCCTGGTGGGAGACGACGGCTTCACTGACACAGGTGCCCGGCGTGATCACGCGTCCTTTGAACTGCTTCATGTCAGATACCTCCTTTGCATAAGAGATCTGAGATCTCATCATCGGTGTAGTAGCGCGAGGTCGTATAGGTGCGCAGTTTGTTGGAAGAGGTGATGACGCGCATCTTGGCAGAAAGAGGATTATTCATATACATCAGAGGACAGATGTAGGAAAGAACGATCCCGGTCTTGTCCAGACGGGGCCACCAGTCGGTCTTCTTGAACTGCTTGATGACGGCCGGCGATGCGGTGAAGACGGTCGGGATGAGGACCTGTCCGTTTCCGTTTTCTTTTAATTTGTCTTCAATGGTCTTCGTCCAGTCTTTGAGCTGCTGTAAGGACATGTGCGGGCAGCCCATGAAACAAAGCTGCGGCTTGGCTTCTTTGTCTTTCCAGACGATCGGGTAGTTCTTATATGTTTCTTCAAGGATCTCGTCAGTGACGATGAATTCTTTTGCGCCTTCTTTGATCAGAGATCTTTCCAGTTTTACGGCTTCCGGTGTCAGGTTCTCGATATGATAGAGACCGACGGCACCATTGGAAGCGGTGGCTGCACCGAAGTCTTTCAGATAGGTGCAGGCTTCATCGTTTAGCTCATTTCCAAGCCACTTATCGAGGCCCACGATGTATGGGACATCTTCCATGACTTTCATGCCGATAGCGGAACCTAAAAGCTGGGCTTCCGGCTTCCTGGAAGTTTCGATGCGGATGATCCAGCCGGCTTTCCTTCCCTCATCGGTCAGTAAGCCGAAGTAAGGCACAT
Source organism: Erysipelotrichaceae bacterium (assembly GCA_045540935.1). GTDB lineage: Bacteria > Bacillota_I > Bacilli_A > Erysipelotrichales > Erysipelotrichaceae > Colivicinus. The sequence goes on from JAZQIF010000160.1 coordinate 10,462, forward strand.
AGCCTAAGATCGAACCCATGATGTCGATGATGCCGGAGTTGCGGTTGCAGCGGGCACCTAAGACCGAGTTGGCATAAACGACCGCGGAAGATTCCGACCAGGAAAGGATGTCGCCGTATTTCGGGGTGTTGCCGACTTCCGACATGTAGCAGGTGCAGGTGAAGGCATCTTTCTCTAAGAGCCCGAGCTTGTCCAGCTGTTTCTCATAGAAGTCCTGCTTGCTGTACATGAAGTATTTGAACACCAGGTTCTGTAAAAAGCTGGATGGGACGTTGGGGTCCAAAGGTCTTGGGTCGACAGTGAACTTCTGCTTGGATACCGCGTTTTCTTTTAAGAGCGTATCCATGAGTTCATAGACCGGTTCCATGACGCCGAGACCGAAAGATGTGACCAGGTGGTTATAGTCGGAGGTGACTTCGACCATTCTGGTCGCGCCGAAGGCTTCGCCATACATCATGAGGGTCTTCATGATCTTTGCCAGGGTCTCGCCTTGTTTTCCCTCAAGTATTTCTTTCTGTAACTGTGTTAATTCCATAGTTCTCCTCAGACCTTCATGGCAGCTTCGTAAGCTTGCCAGATGACGGAACGCAGATTTCCGACTTTCTTGCAATCACCGATATGACGCACTTTACCTTTTTCTTCACCGATCGGACTCGGGACATAGCCGACCGAGGAGATGACAGACTTACACGGAATGAAGATCTCTTTTCCTTCTTTCATGCATGTGATACCGTCATCTTTTACTTCCTTCAGGGAAGTGCCAAGATAGACGGGCACTTTGTGTAATTCGAACCATTCTCTGAGATAGGAAGAATTGGCCAGACAGACACCGGTCTGTTTGATCAGGTCATCCTGCATCTCGACGATGGAAACTTGTTTCCCTTGTAAGGCAAGCTCATAGGCGATCTCGCAGCCTGTCAGACCGCCGCCGATGACGGCGACGCTGTCTTTTACTTCTTCGCCATTGAGGAAATCGCAGGCTTCGATCGTCTTGTCAAAGCCAGTGAGGTTGAGTCTTCTTGGGATCGCACCGGTGGCAACGATGACATCGGATCCGTTGAATTGCGAAAGATCTTTGATCGTTTCATTGTAATGTATCTCGATGCCAAGATCTTTCATCTGCTTAATGTACCACTTGAGCAGATCGCGGAGCTTTCCTTTATAGGATTCGGCGGAAGCCGGTATGAAGGTACCGCCGAGTTTATCGCTGGCTTCGTGGATGATCGGCTCATGGCCGCGCAGTTTCAGTACTCTTGCCGCTTCCATGCCCCCGATACCGCCGCCGATGATGTGGACCTTCTTTGGCGTATCCGTCTTTCTGATGTAGTGCTTGTCAGTCTGCATGGTCTCCGCATTGACCGCACATCTTGCCAGATGCAGGGAATCGGAGAGTTCCTGGTCGTTCGGCACGCCTTTGTAGTGGCACATGTTGAAGCAGCCGTTGTGACACAGGATACAAGGACGGATCTCATCCTCCCTGTTTTCCATGAGTTTTGTGATCCAGGTGTTGTCGGCAAGGAACGGTCTGGCAAAACCGGCAGCGTCGATCTTTCCTTCTTTGATGGCTTCAGCAGCGACTTTGGGATCCATGCGTCCGGCACAGACGACCGGGATGTCGCAGTGCTTGCGGATCTCGATGACGTCATCGAGGTTGCAGTTCTCCGGCATGTAGATCGGCGGATGCGCCCAATACCAGGCATCGCAGGTGCCGTTCTCGCAGTTGAGCATGTCGTAACCCGCTTCTTCCAAAAACTTGACCGCGAGCTTGGATTCTTCCATGTCTCTTCCGACTTCCGTGTATTCTTCACCTGGCAAAGCACCTTTTCGGAAGTCTTTGGTCTTGGAGACGACCGAATAGCGAAGGGAGACCGGGAAGTCGTTTCCGCATTCTTTCTTTATGGCTTTGACGATCTCGGCCGCGAAGCGATAGCGGTTTTCCAGGGATCCGCCGTATTCGTCTGTCCGCTTATTGACGTATTTCAAGGTGAACTGGTCTAAGAGATAGCCTTCATGGACGGCATGGACTTCCACGCCGTCGACACCGGCATCTTTGAGCTTCTTTGCGCTCAAAGCGAAGGAGTCGATGAACTGCTGTATCTCTTGCTTGGTCATCTCTCTGGAAGGGACTTTGTCCGACCAGCGGTTGGGGCTTGGCGATGCGGAGGCCGTGATCTTGTCTAAGTCCATGACCGGTTTGGAAAGGAAACGCAGTACCTTGTTCGTGTAAAGCATCTCCATCATTTTGGAGATCGTAAAGGATCTGCCGAAGCCTGCCGTCAGCTGTACGAAGAGTTTGGCACCGGTCTTGTGGAATTCGGGCATCCACTTCTTCAAGTCTTCATACATCCTGTCGTTTGTGTGCAGCCACTGACCAAACATCGGATTGTATACGGGCTGGCAGCCCGGTAAGACCAAGCCGCAGTTGTTCTGTGCGACCTGCAGGATGAATTCCGCTCCGGCTTTGTCGAAATGGTTGTTCCCCATCCAGCCCAGCAGATTGGTCCCGCCCATGGAAGTCATGACGATGCGGTTTTTGATCTCGCAGTTGCCGATCTTGAAAGGCGTGAACAAAGGATCATATGTCGGATTCATGATTGTCATAAAAATACCTCTATTTGTGAAAATTTTAACATCTTTTGAAAAGGCTGTGCAATACTCGTGACGAACAATAGGATATATAACGGTACAAAATGATGTTTTTCTTATTTCAGGATCGTGCGTTTTGTTAAGACAACGGCGACCAGTAAATGTAAAATAAAATATAGATATATGAGTGATGTCGTTTTTTCATTGGTCATCATCGCATCGATCCCGCTTCTGACGAGCGTTCTTTTATATATCATCTACCGCTCGAAGAGATTCGAAGCGACACCGGATCTTAAGAAGCAGATCATTGCCGGTATCATTTTCGGTCTGCTGGCTGTACTGGCGACGGAAAAGGGCGTGGCTTTTGACGGTGCCATCATCAATGTACGGGATGCTTCGGTCATCTGCGCAGGTCTTTTCTTCGGTCCGAAAGCCGGTATCCTTGCCGGTCTCATCGGCGGTATCGAGCGTTTTCTTTGCGTCTACTGGGGCGGCGGTTACTATACCAGGATCGCCTGCACGGTCTCGACGATCTTAGCCGGTCTTGGTTCGGCTTCTGTCAGAAAACGTCTCAATGAAAACAAGAACCCGTCTTTTTCTCAGGCACTCATCGTGACCTTTGCGATCGAGATCGTCCACATGCTGATGATCTTCGTCACCAATCTTTCCGATGCCAAGCGGGCATTCCTATATGTCGAAGTCTGTACGGGACCGATGGTCGCCGTCAATACGCTGGCGGTCGGGCTGGCTGCCTTGATCATTCAATTGATCGAATACGACGGATCCAATCCGTTTGTAAAGAAGGAACTTCCGACCATCACTTCCAATCTGCAGAAGTCTCTGGTCATCGTGGTCTTCGCCGGTTTCCTGCTGACCCAGGCGTTCAACTATTCCTTACAGAACAACATCTCGATGGAAGATACCAGGACCATCCTGTATCTGAATACCGAAGATGCGGCAAGCGATGTGCAGCAGGAGACCAAACGATACATGTATCTGCAGGCTTCTTCTGCTGCAAAGGATCTGGATATGGAGGTCTCCCAGACAGATCTATATAACTACATGATCAGACACGACCTTTCCGAGATCAATCTGGTCGGCAAAGATGGCATTATCTTCCAGTCTTCCAATAAAAAGTATGTCGGTTTTGATATGGAGTCGACCAATCTGGCGTCCGAATTCATGAGGCTGCTGGATTCCCCGTCGAGATATATACAGAATCTGCGAGACGATGAATGCGTCGGAAGAGAACCGTGCAAGTTCGCAGGCGTTTCCACCGATTACGGATTCATCGAGATCGGTTTCAATTTCGATCAGTATCATGAGCTGATCGAAGATGGCATCATCTCAGTCTCTGACAGCCGCCACATCGGTGAGACCGGTATGGTCATCGTTCAGGATGAAGAAGGCCGTCTGTTTTCCACGAATTACGAGTATCTGTTCTCGATCTCCAACCTGCTCAAGACCATCCCGTTTGAAGAACTCAACGAGATGACCGTCTATGAGAATCATGGAGGCTATATCGATGTTTACTACATGTTCAAGAACGTCGAAGGCTATCGCATCATCTCCTTATATCCGACATCCGAAGCTGATTTTTCAAGAAGAGTTTCGATCTATCTGACTTCGTTCATGGAGACGGTGGTCTTTGCGATGATCTTCGCAGCGATCTTTGCGACCGTTCAGCGAAATGTCGTAAAGGAAGTCATCGATGTCAAGGAATCTTTGAATAAGATCGCTGTGGACGGCGACCTCGATACGGTCGTCGATGTCCGTCAGAACAAAGAGTTTGATGAGCTTTCCACCGATATCAACGTGACCGTCGATAAGCTCAAGACGCTGATCTCTGAAGCGAAAGATCGCATCGACAGCGAACTGCAATACGCCAAGGAGATACAGTTCTCCCAGCTTCCTTCGACCTTCCCGCCGTATCCGGAGAGAGATGAATTCGATATCTATGCTTTGATGGAACCGGCCAGAGAAGTCGGCGGTGACTTCTATGATTTTTACATGTTGAAAGATGACAAACTGGCATTCGTTGTTGCCGATGTCTCCGGCAAAGGTATCCCGGCATCCTTATTCATGATGCGGGCCAAGACGATCTTAAAGAACCTGGCGATGGGCGGTGTGAAGATCAATGATGTCTTCACCAATGCCAACTACCAGCTTTGCGAAGGAAATGACCAGGGAATGTTCGTCACTGCCTGGATGGGTGTGCTGAACTTACGAAGCGGCAAACTCTCCTTCGTCAATGCCGGACACAATCCTGTGCTTCTCAAGAGGAAGGATGGCGAATACGAGATCTTAAAGACTTCACCTGGTTTTGTCATGGCCGGCATGGAAGGTGTCGTCTACAAGAGACAGACTCTTGTCCTGGAACCGGGTGATGAACTCTTCTTATATACCGACGGTGTCGTGGAAGCGACCAACGCCGAAAAGCAGTTGTATGGCGAACAGAGACTGCTTGACTGCATGAATGCACACTTAGGCGAAAATGCCAAATCGATCTGCGAACATGTCCGTGAGGATGTCAGAGACTTCTACAAAGGTGCCGAACAGTTCGACGATATCACCGAACTTTCCCTGCGTTTCTTAAAGAAAAAGGAAGCAAAAGAAGAAAACGGATCTGTTTAGGTTTCGTTGGAAAGACAGTACAGCTGAAAATCAAAAAAACTCCGCTCATCAGACATCTGTCTGTATAAACGGAGTTTTCTTATTATCTTTTATTTTTCGTTGGTGAATACACGTTTCATCAGTTCACCATTCTCATCGTAATGATCGGTATAGACCAGCTGGCCGATATCCCCGTCATCATAGACTTCTTTCACGCAGGGATATTCTTTATAACAGATCGCATTGAAACGATCATGGTAAGAGATCTCAAGTGAGACGAAGAAATGTTTTTCCGCTTTTAAACTTGTTTTCTCATCTTTTGTGATCACGTATTCTTTGTCTTCAGACATGGCGTCAACCGAAAGAAAGAAAGCCGACAGGAAGGTGATCACGATCATCAAAACAGACATCATGAAACGCATCTTCTGTTTTTCCTGCGGGATCTTCTTTTTCCAAAGATGTAAGAGCACAAGTGTACTTATGACGGTGAGGCATTCAAAGATGAAGACCAGATAGCGGCGATAGATCAGATGGTTCAGTTTCGCGCAGAGAAAGGCGAGCATGAGAAAAACGATATAACCGATATATATCTTTGAGAAGAAGGAAAAAGTATCTTTCGTTTTATCTTTGTTCATAAAAATATAGTGTCTAAGATGTATAACGGCTGATGACAGCCCTTAATTTCGGCGTAAGCAGACAGACCAGGAAGATCTTGACCGCATCTCCCGGAAGGAATGGCAGTACACAGGCAAGAAGTGCCTTTAACAGGTCGGTCTTGAGATAGATCATAAACCAAAAGGAACCTAAGGCATAAAGAACGATCGTTCCAAGGATCGTTCCGATCGCAAGGGACTTTGTATCTTTTTCTTTCTCATAGAAATATCCGCTGAGATATGCCAGAGGCAGGTAGCCGAATACGAATCCGCCGGTCACCCCAAACAGGACAGTGATGCCGGAGGAAAATTCCGCAAATACCGGAAGTCCTGCCATCCCGCATAAGAGATAGATCAAGACGGAAACCGTTCCTTCCTTGCTTCCGAGCACGCTCCCCGCCAGCATCACCATGAGCGATGCCAGTGAGATCGGTACAAGAGAGCTCAAAGGGATGGAGATCGGGGATAATACACATAATAAGGCTGCCATCAAAGCACAGCGGGTCATCGATCGGATATTCATATACAACTTCTTTCAATAAAAAGACAGCTTCGGATGAAGGCGCCAGTTACCATCATAGCACGCTGTCTTTTCTTGTGAAACATCTGTCTTTTTCAGAAAAGATCTGTCCGCTTTGGATATCTTTTGATATAAGGGAGAGATCTTCCTTATTGTTTACAGATACAGCTCTTTGTCTTTCGGCCAGCTGACATTGTAGGAAAGCGTGAAGCTTCTTGTTGCCGGACCGGTCAGATCGAATTCCCAGATGACCTCACCGGTCTTTTCGTCGAGCTTTCCGTCCGAAAGTTTCACGGTCTCGACCTGTATCGTCTTGTCCTCAGATACCGGGATCTGATCTTTGAGAGTGATCCTGGCGTTCCTGGAGCGGTTCAGCGAGACTTCGATCTCATATTCGAATTCCGTCTTTGTCTGACCTTTCAGCAGGACATTGGAGCGGTATTTCTTCTTCTGTGTCCTCTTGAGGCGGATGCCTTCATCTTTTCCCAAGGAGATGTCATAGGTCTCTTTGGAAGGATCGACCGCAAGGAAGGCGTTGCCTAAGAAAGTATCGCGATAGTAGATGTTGGCGTTGGAATTTAAGACATCGTAGAGATCTGCGCTTTTGACTTCCGCGGCAAGGTAAGCGAATGGATCGGCTTTTGCGATGGCGACAGAGTGATAACGGCACGGGATGCTGCGTCTGGTGAGTTCGATGTCGAACGGATTTTCATTGGATATGTCATGAAGGCCTTCCAGATCATATTCCATCATCGTTTCGTTTTCATTGACGGTCGCACGGCCGTAGGTGACGGTCTCCATCGTATCTTCGAAGGTTTCCATGTCTTCCGCTTCTTCTGCGACGATCTCGTCTTTCATGGCCATCGCCATTTTTGCGGAACCGCCGGATATCATGTTGGCCATCAGCCTCGGCTGATAGAAGGAAAGATGATGGGGATGAAGGACAGGGATATCGGCAGAAGTGCTCGGATCACCGGTGAAAAGAGAGACCTTGACATCCTTCCATTCTTCATTGGTGTTCTGGCAGACCTGGGCTTTCAGAAGGATCGAGACCTCTTCATTCTCCTGAGCACGGATCTCATAGCTGGGATTCCAGAATACGTTCCGTTCAAAGTAGCGCAGCTGCAGAGGGTAGTTTCCTTCCTTTTTCGTTTCCAGGTCGATCTTCACGATGTATGAGCGTGCTTCCTTCTGTTTTTCTTCGAGTTTCTTCTGAAGTCTCTTCTCTTCTTCTTCAAGATCCGAGATCTCATCGTAGATCTTTTCGATCCTTTCGGGCAGGACATCGATGTATTCGCTCATGTCTTTCAGAGAGATGTTTTCGCGGGAAGAGAAGTCGGTATTCTTTTTCAGGATCTCGATCTGGTCGTTCCTGGTCTGGATCTGCCTCTGTACTTTCTTGAGAGAATCGAGGATCTGTTTTTTGATCTCGTTCTGTTTTTCCGGTGTATAGTGCTCCACATGGATATTGGAACCGGAGACTTGTGAATTCAAAGAAACGGTCAGGGTGGAAGGGTCGAGGGTCTGCGAAAGACCTTCGATCGTCAGGGTCTGTTTTCCTTCTTTGAGATCGAAATGACCGAGTCTTGTGATATAAGCTCCGTTACGATAAACGGAGACTTCTTTAATGTCTGTATGATCCATGATATGTACCTCTTTTTCTTCATTGTACCATCATGGTCAAAAGAAACGAAAAAAGCAGGGAAAGACTGCTATACTGAACTTAGAAAGAGAGAACAGATCATGAAAGAAGTATGGCAATTTATTAAGGAATGCGGTGTTTATTATCTGGCAACGGTCGATGGCGATGAGCCTAAGGTGAGACCTTTCGGTACGGCTGAGATCTTCGAAGATAAGCTCTACATACAGACCGGAAAGAAGAAAGACTGTTTTAAACAGATCGAGAAGAATCCCAATGTCGAACTGTGCTGCTTCAAGGACGGCAAGTGGCTGCGTTTAAAGGGAAAGCTGGTCAATGACGACCGCGTCGAGGCGAAGAAAGACATGCTCGACAAGAATCCGAATCTGCGCGGCATGTACGATGAAAATGATGACAATACGGCAGTCCTGTATTTCACGGATGCCGTTGCGACATTCTCTTCCTTTACGGAAGCACCAAGAGAGATCCGGTTTTAAAAAGAGTCAGAAAATCGTTCAACAGGAAGGTCGATGTGATCTTCCTTTTTTATATGTGTCTGTCCTGTGCTAGAATAGTCACTATGAGTCAGACAGAAACAAAAACGATCGGCAAAGATTATACCCTGCCGGAACTTATAAAATTCGCCATACCGGCGATACTGAACGAATTCATTTTCAATCTTTTGTATACCCTCGATGACGGACTGTTCATCACCCGCTATGTCGGCACGACAGCGGAGAGTGCTTTCTCGATCATCTTCCCGGTCTTCATGATGCACAATGCGATCTCCTCGCTGCTGTCGGGTACTGCGGTACTGGTCGCCAGAAAGATGGGCGAGAAGAAAGATGAAGAGGCAAAATCCGATTTCACGACGATCGTCCTGTTCGCCTTATTCGTCGGCCTCATCCTGTCGTTCCTGGAATACACCTTCAAGGATCAGATCCTGGCACTGCTGGGATCCAACGAAGCGATCTATCCGTATGCCAGAAGCTTCTTAAGCATCAACTGCTTCTATGTGTATCTGGGCATCATGGGAAGCGTCATGGTGCGCTTCTACGTCTCGGCCGGTTCGCCGAAGATGGAACTGTTCTCCACACTGATGAATGTCGGTTCGAACTTACTGTTTGACTGGTACTTCGTCGTCTATAAAGGGATCGGAATGGCCGGTGCGGCGTATGCCAACCTGATCGCCAACCTGATCAACGTAGCGATCGGCATCATCTTCTATTCCGGCAAGAAGTGTGAGGTCGGTTTCGTACGGCCTCGTTCGGATCTTAAAGTCTTGCTGAAAGAAGGATGCAGGTATGGCTTACCGGCGTTCTTCTCGAGCTTATCGGTCGGTGTCGGTGCCTTGATCGCCAACTATGCGATCCTTCGTTTCGGAGATGAGAACTATCTGGCCGCCTATACGATCGTCAACAATATCTCCTTTACTTTCATGGCCGGTTACTTCGGACTGTTCTCGGCGACCGGACCCTTGCTCTCCTATGCGATGGGAGAAAAGAATATCGTCAAGCTGAAACGCCTGTACAGACAGATCGTCATTGCCACAGGCTTACTGGTATGTGTGTCGATCCTCATGTTCGTACTGTTTTCCGACCCGATCGCCGTACTATTTACCGGTGAGGCGGCAGCTGATATCAAGGATCTGATCGTCTATGGTCTGAAGATCTCGCCGTACGGCTTCCTGTTCTTCGGCTACAACGTCGCAGCCAGGATGTCTTTCTCGGCGCTTGGCAATTTCCGTTCCTCGACCTTCATTACGATCATGCAGGAGATCGTCTTCTCCAACCTGACGATCATCCTGTTACCGCTCATGTTTGGCGTAAAGGGCATCTGGTTCTCCTTTGCCTGCGCAAACATATTGACCTTATTCGTGACGCTCATCGTCGTCTATGTCAACCGCGACAATTACGGCTATGGCAAAAGCGGACTGGCGCTGCTGGTCGACAGATAATTATAAACAGACAGAAAGAAAAATCGCTTTGGAATCCCAAAGCGATTTTTAAACATATGTGTAAGTCTTATTTCAGCAATTGATTCAATACCGAGAACAGACCGCCTGCCGAGACGTTGCCGTTGGAAGAAACGATGTTGCCGGCAGCGTTTGACAGGATGTTGTACAGCAGGTTGTATTGCGGATTGTTGTTGTAGTTGCCGTTGACGAAACCCAAGAGGTTCTGCAAGCCGTTGTTGGAGAATCCGCTGTTGCCTGTCAGTCCCAAGAAAGAGCCTAAGCCGTTATTGTTTCCGTAGTAGGAATTGTAGCCGTAGCCGTTGTTGTTTGAGAAGAGTCCGCCGGAGTTGCCGCCGAAGAGGTTGTAGGACTGGTGGTAACTGTTGTTTCCGCCTAAGAGGGTGGAGAACAGGTTATTGGAGTTATTGTAGTTTGAATAATTGTTGAAACCAAGAAGCGTTCCAAGAAGGCCGATGGCCGAATTGTTGTAGGTGTGGGAATTTTTTCTCTTGAACAGTTTCAGCAGTACGATGATCAGCATGATCTCCTTGAGATCGAGTCTGCCGTCGAATAAGGCACGGACCGCCTGGTCGCTGTTGGCTCTGGTACCTCTGGTACCGCCGACGTAATTCAGAAGGTCTTTGGCATCCAGTGCACCGGAAGCTGCCGAGTAGAGCTGGACGATCGGGTTGTCGGAGAGTTCCTTGTTGATCGTGTCGACATCAGCGTTTGTTACGTTGTTTCCCAGGATGTTCAGCAAAGGATTGGCTCTTTGTCCGTTTCTGGTAAGAGGCGCTTCTTCCATGTTCAAAAGCTGTTCAAGAAGCGCAGGATCGTTATCGATCGCGTTTAAGATCTTGTCTGTATTTTGATTCATTGGTATACACTCCTTCTGTTTTCATTATAAAACATTTGTGTATTTCTTGAACCAGTCCGTGATCTCTGTTAAACGGCGGATACGGTGTGACGGCTTGCCCGAACGGGAGAGCTCGTGGTTCTCACCATGGAATAAGACAAGTCTTGTATCGACGCCTCTTTCCGCCAATGCCTGCATCATCTGCATGCCTTCTATCATCGGACAGCGGTAGTCCTGATCGGAGTGGATGAACAGGGTCGGTGTCTTGACGTTATCGGCATATTTGAGCGGGGAGTGATCCCAGAGTTTCTGATAATCTTTGATCATGTCGTCGGTGCCGTTCTGATCAGTACCGAAGTAGAAACCGATATCCGAGAGATAGGTGAAGGAGAGCCAGTTGGCGATGCTTCTTTGCGATGCGCAGGCGCAGAAGCGGTCGGTGTGACCGATGATCCAGTTGGTCATGAAACCGCCGTAGGATCCGCCGGTCTCGCACAGCCTCTTTTCATCGATTGCCGGATATTTCTTCAGTACTTCATCGACGAAGTCCATCAGGTTGACGAAGTCATCTTCGCCATACTTCCCGCGGATATCCGCAAAGGCATCCCCACGTCCATCCGATCCTCTGATGTTTGTGAACATGACGAAGTATCCTTCATTCGCCCAGACCTGCATCTCATGGAAGAAGGTCTTGGAGTAGATGGTCCTCGGTCCGCCATGGACATCGAGGATCGCCGGGTATTTCTTTTTCTTGTCGTAGTCCTTCGGAAGCAGGACGAAGCCATTGAGCCTCGTGCCTTGCGAAGTATAGCTGATCTCTTTGACCGGTGCGACGTATTTTCCTTTTAATACTGCTTCATTATAAGAAGTGAGCTTGTTTACTTTCTTGTCTTTGAAGCTGTAGGCATAAAGATCCGGTAAGTTCTTCTCATCGCTTGCGCAGAAGATGATCTTATCCTTATTCACATCGAAGAAGGAGATCTTCGGCATCGAGACGAGTTTCGTCTTTCTGAACTTCGTATCGATCTTCCATAATTCGACATGGTCTGTTTCCGTGGCTAAGGTATAGATGCCATCTTCCTTTACGACCTTGTTTTTTCCGCCGCCGAGCATCGTATCGGCGCCTGCCGAATCGTATAAGGAACGGTCGAAGAAGGCGGCTTCTTTTAGTGCGTTGTCTTTCAGTTCATAGAAACGCGAAGTTTCGTTGATGCCGTAGTTCTTGCCGTCGCTTGCCTGAGCAATGAGCTTTCCGTTAAAACAGAACAGGGAAGAGAAGGAATAGTCTTCCTTGTCATAGAGGACTTCCACTTTCTTTGTGTCGACATCAAGACGATAGACTTTTTCATATAACGGCATTTTTGATTTGTAGGAATTGCCGGCAAAGTAGAGTGTCCTGTCTTTGAGCTCCATCACACCGACATCAAATAACGGATCGCAGATCCTTTCGACAGAGAACGGCTTGATGTGACATAAGAAGAGGGCTCTTCTTTTCTTGTTGGTGAAGCCGGCACCGTTACGCCAGTACGGGATCTCATCGAGGACTTCGTAGTCGGCGTCCTTCTTTATGGCATCTTTGTATTTCTGAAGTTTTTCTTTGGAATACTTGTAAGTATCCGGTTCATTGGCGTCGATGCCTGCCGCAAAGATCAGGGTGTTCTTATCGACAACTTTCAGGGAGGAGATGCTTAAAAGCGTAGAGAAGAAGTTTCTGCGCCTGCCGTCTTTGATATCGAGAAGCAGGTACTTGTTGAATAAGGCTTTCTTGTTTTTGTTTTCTTCACTGATGATAAGATGCGTCTCATCATACCAGCCGATGACCGATGTGTTCTTGTCGGACTTGTAAGCTTTCTTGTTTACATAGACCGTTCTGAAATAAGAATCTTTCTTCTTATCGACACTGGCGAGATGATATGCGTAGTTCTTTCCGGATGGATCAAAGGAAAGGTTTTCGACGAAACGGAACTTCAATAGATCTTCGATCGTTATTTTTTTCATAGATTTACCTCTTACTGAGGATTATAACATGGCAAGAAAGTGAAGCGTTTTATCACAATTCATGTATAATAATGAAGAACACATGGAGATGTATCGAAGTGGTCATAACGAGAACGACTCGAAATCGTTTGGTCGTCAAAAGCGGCCCGTGGGTTCGAATCCCACCGTCTCCGCCAGTTGTTATATCAGACCGCCTTGCAAGGCGGTTTTTCTGTGTATCAAAGAAAGATCTCCTGTTTCCACAGCTGATATAATTCTTGAAACGGATAAAAACTGTGCAAAAGTAATAATTTTTTTCTAAAATGTGCGTTTTATTAGTGCAAATGCACAATTTTGAATACCTTAGATGATATAATCTCATTGATCGGAATCGTTACAACAACCATATTCAATCAAAACAGGTCTACAGCTCTGATAAACTTGATGATATAGCCGAAAGAGAGGACCTTTGATCCGATCAAAAGAATATGAGAAAGGTATGAAAATCATGGACAATCTCAAATCGTTGCTGCTGTTTGTGGTCATGACCCTGCTTGTTTCGGGCTGCGCCTCAGGGACTGCTTCTTCTCCGCTTCCGGATGAACCGTATGAAGCGGTCAGCTATGATCTGTATCCCGCACCGGAAGGCGGATTTGTCGGTGATGTCATGCCTTTTGTGACGGGCGACGGGCAGCTCGAATTATATTATCTGTGTGAAACGACTTCCAACGGTCAGGGCTATCACCCGATCTATAAATTCTCCACTGCGGATCTTTGTTCCTACAAGGATCACGGCATGGTCCTGAATTATGGTCTGGGTTCCGATCCCGATCCGGCCTTAGGTACCGGCTCCGTATTACAGGACAAGGACGGTTTATATCATCTGTTCTACACCGGTCACAATGATACCGGCAACGGCGGCAAAGGCAAGGAATGTGTCATGCATGCGACAAGCAGTGATCGGGAAAACTGGGTGAAGGATGAAGAACCGGTATTCTTTGCGCCGGAAGGCTATTCCAAAGATGATTTCCGTGATCCGGAAGTCTTCTGGGTAGAAAGGGATCAGTGTTACTGGCTTCTGATCGCTGCCAGAGAAGAATCTTTGGGCGGTGTCGTGCTCAAATATAAATCAAAGGACCTGAAAAACTGGGAGATGATCGGCCCGATCTTTGCGCCGATGGCTCAGTATATGCTGGAGTGTCCGGATCTCTTCTCCATCGGTGATAAATGGTATCTGACTTACAGCTGGGACTGTGTGACCTATTATGCGGTAAGTGACAGTATGAACGGACCGTTCACTGCCCCGGAAGACAACATTCTGGATGGCAAGGGGCTGATGGATGGATACGGCTTTGTCTTCTATGCGGCAAAGACGGCTGAGTTCAATGGCGTTGCGTATCTGTGCGGCTGGATCGGCCGTGCCGGTCTGAGTGCGGATTCTGGTGTCTACCAGTGGGCAGGAAACGTGATGGTCCATCAGCTTGTAAAACAGGACGACGGAAAACTGGGCGTCAAAGCGCCGGAAGTTTATGACAAGCACTTCACCACTGAAAAACCGTTCAAGGCGTCCGTGTTGCAGGGAAAGGTAAAGATAGAAGAAAATACGATCTCCCTTTCCGCAGGTGTTGACTCTTATGCGCAGGCAGACCTCGGTACCCGTCCGGCATCGATGACTTTGGAATGTGATGTGACTTTTGATGAAAACGGGCTCGTCGGTTTTACGTTTGGCAGTGATAAGGAAGGTGAGTACTACACGGCGCTGTGTCTGGATGATGGAAGAGACCTCTTGCATTATGAGGGTCTTGAGATCCTCGAGGTCCAGAAAATGGATCCGACAGCGATCACACGATTCGATTTCTCGAAGAAGGATGTCCACCATGTAGAGCTGGTCTGTGAGAATGAGATCGTGGTCATGTACGTAGACGATATGAAGTGTCTCAGCAGCCGCATTTCCAATTCGATCGACGGAAGACATTTCGGCGTCTTCGCTTCGGAATGCGAGGCGACCTTCTCGAATATCAGTCTCAAGGTACACGAGTAAATATTGAATCAATAAAGGATAAGAGCGCGGAAGGAGACTTCCGCGCTTTGTATGTACCTGATCGATGTCGTTCTCACCGAATGAAGCTATGAAAAAGTCCCTCGTTTTCAAATTGAAGATATCCTTTCTGTTGAACTATTCTGAAAGTGTAAACAGGAGGGAACTTATGGAAAGAAAATACGATCTCAACGATCTTTCGATGATGACCGGTTTTACGACCCGGACACTTCGCAATCATATGGAAAAGGGTCTTCTGCACGGAGAAAAGGAAGACGGCGTCTGGCGCTTCTCGGAAGAAGAAGTCGATGCTTTCTTTCATGAACCGTTTGTGAAAGAGGGACTTCGCATCAAATATCACAGCGTGGTCTTCGATCATCTTGCGCAGTCTGATAAAGATAAGGAAAGCGGATGCGTGATCCTTGATATCCCCTGCGATGCGATCAAGGGAAATAAGATCTCGGCATTCTTCTGTGAACAGATGAAAGAGGCAAAGGATCTTCGCTTCAATTTCCGTTATGACAAAGGCATGGCCAGAGTGATCTTACAAGGTGATGCGCAATGCATGATGACTATCCTGGAGGTATGGAAAACGGCGAAAAGAGAACTTTGTTGAAGTCCGTAAAACGGCATCTTATGTGAAATTGCAGAAATGTGAAAATAATGGTTGACCTTGTGCCTGTATGCGCATATCATATGAGCAGTACAAGGAGGAAGATCAATGGCCCTTAGTGGTAGGAAGATTGTATCAAAGGCCAGCGGTTTGACAGGGAGGATCTCAGGGATCGAAAGAAACAACCTGAAGGTCACCTTTACCGGTTTTCAGGATGTGACCATTCCTTTAAACAGAGCTGAACAGCTGCTGCAGATGGATGCAGACATCCTCGACGAACTTCGCGAAGAGATCAAAGCCAAACATATCAGCGCCTATGCCCCGAGAGAATCCAAGGTAGAGACGTATATGGATAACTTCGAAGAAGAAGTGGAAGAGATCGAGGAACAGGCACCTGTTCAGATGCAATTCGATGATGTAGAGTGACGCGGGATATACCGCGTTTTTCTTTTTCCGGATGGTATGATTAAGATAAGGAAAGAAAAGATATCATGAAAAAGATCACGATCTTGGTGATGATGCTTCTGCTGGTTTCGTGTGTATCGAAAAAGGAAGAAGAAGAGATCATCACGCCGCAGGCAGAGGAGGAAATCACATTGGCAGACTTGGAGAAACTGACTGTCTTTTTAAACAAGAACTTTTCATCTTTGTATGTGAAGTGGGATGAGATCACCGACAGCGATCTCATCTATAAAGTGCGTGTCCTGGACACAGAAGGAAAGACGCTGGCGGAGACCTTAGAAAACTACAAT
Organism: Erysipelotrichaceae bacterium; assembly: GCA_045540935.1. Taxonomy (GTDB): domain Bacteria; phylum Bacillota_I; class Bacilli_A; order Erysipelotrichales; family Erysipelotrichaceae; genus Colivicinus. The sequence continues at coordinate 26,666 of JAZQIF010000160.1, forward strand.
TCCATGAACGGTCTTGATCTTCTGGCTTATGGGGCACAGGAAAACGAATACTACGATGCGGCTTGTTTCAAAGTGGAAGCGATGAAGCGGGGAAGCGAAGACGTGCTGCTTGAAGGGCAGAGCGAAGAAGTGATGATCTCTGACTTCTTCCCAAAAGAAAAAGAAGTCGGTCTCAAAGATAAGAAGATCACTTCCTTCTCCTATTCGGCCAGGCGTTCCGGCATGGTCTATGGCATGTATTTCGGAGAGCTGCAGAGCTTCGATCTGAATATCGATGAAGATAAGGTCAGCTGTTACGGTTCCTATGTCAAAGGGGACAAGCTGAAGGAATTTGAAAAGACTTTGAAGAAAGAAGAACTTGAAAAGCTTCTGGCACTGATCGAAGGCGGGAAACTCGTCCGCAGATCTCTGCGTGACCCGCAGCTCATTGTCATGGACGAAGATACACCGGAAAGGATCACGCTGTCATATGAGGGAATGGAAGACATGTACAGCCGCTGGTATGAATTTGAACCGGCGGATCGGGATGCGTTATTGAACTTGCTGCTGGAGATCGCAAAATGAAACTGATCGCAGGTACTTATACGACAAAAGATTCCAAGGGGATCTACACATTCGAACTGGAAAACGGAAAGCTGTCGGAAGCTTCCCTTCTTTGTGAAGTGAAGAGTTCCAAATATCTCTGCAAGTATAAAGATAAGTTCATCGCCCTGTGCGACGGGGATGAAAAAGACGGCGTCACATTGTTTGACAAAGACGGAAAGATCCTTGATACCTGTCTCTATGAACGGCCGTCTTCCTGTTATGTTGCCGTCAAAGGCGATAAGATCTATACCGCCAACTACCATGCCGGAACGGTCTCTTTATTAAGGATAGAGAACGAAAAGTTCGTATTTGAAAAGACGGTGCTTCTCAAAGATAAGGCAGGCTGCCACCAGGTGCTCTTCCACGAGGATCAGATCCTGGTACCGAGCTTATTCTTAGACAAGGTGGTCATCTTTGACGAAGACCTTCATAAGACAGGAGAGATCGTCTTCCCGGAGGGCAGCGGACCAAGACACGGCGTCTTCAATAAGGACCATTCAAGACTCTATCTGGTGTCGGAGCTTTCCAATGAATTGTTCATCATTAATACGAAGGACTGGCAGATCGTGAAACAGATCGGTTTGCTGGAAAACGGGGAAAAGAATACCACAGGCACGGCGGCCGTACGCTTGAGCGAAGATGAACGTTTCCTTTATGTTTCGACCAGAGGAAAGAACGTGATCTCGGTGATCGGCCTGGATGGGGAGATCCGGCTTCTGCAGAACATTGGCTGCGGAGGCGATCATCCGCGTGACTTCATGTTGGTTCAGGGATACTTGTTGTGCGCAAACCGTTTTTCTGATGAAGTCGTCTGTTTCGGGATCGGTGAAAACGGTATGATCACGGGAGAAAATGACCGCATCCGGGTACCGGAAGCGGTGTGCCTGATCGGGTGTTGAGAACATAAAAATAATGATATAATCATGGCGAAGAAAGAGAGAAAAATCATATGAAAAAAACTAAGATCGTCTGCACGATCGGTCCTTCATCCAACAACGAAGAGATGTTAAGAGAGATGATCAAGGCCGGCATGGATGTCGCCAGGTTCAACTTCTCCCACGGTTCGCATGAGACGCAGAAAGCCAATCTCGATCTGGTAAGAAAAGTCAGGCAGGAGATGGGTGTTTCCGTTGCGACCATGATGGATACCAAGGGTCCGGAGATCCGTTTCCGCGACTTCGAAAACGGAAAGATCACTTTGAAAAAGAACCAGGAATTCACACTTTCCACGCAGGATTTTTTAGGAAACAGCGAAAGAGGCTCCATCACTTATGCAGGACTTCCGGGTGATGTACATATCGGCTCGATGATCTTAGTCAATGACGGACTCATACAGCTGCAGGTAACCGATATTTCCGGTACCGAGATCAGGACCAAGGTCCTGGTCCCGGGCGATATCCTCAATCATAAGGGCATCAATGTGCCGGGCGCCGAGTTAAAGATGCCGTTTATTTCCGAACAGGACAGGAAAGATATCTTATTCGGTATCGAACAGGACTATGACTATGTCGCACTTTCTTTCGTACGTACCGCCAGAGACGTCGAAGCGGTAAGAGCGATCCTGGACTTCTCCGGTTCCAAAATGAAGATCATTGCCAAGATCGAATCCACCCAGGGCGTTGAGAATCTCGATGAGATCCTGAATGCCGCGGACGGTCTGATGGTCGCCAGAGGTGACATGGGCGTCGAACTTCCGCCGGAGCAGGTACCATACATTCAGAAACAGATGATCGCCAAGGCCAATGCCGCCGGCAAGATCACGATCTGTGCGACACAGATGCTCGAATCGATGACCCACAATCCGCGTCCGACCAGAGCGGAAGTCGGTGACGTCGCCAATGCCGTCTATGACGGAGCGACAGCCGTGATGTTATCAGGCGAATCGGCAGCCGGTGAATATCCTCTGGAATCCGTGAAGATGATGGCCAAGATCGCCGAAGAGACCGAGAAACATTTGCACAACGTCTACAAAGCCGTCGACGATTCGCAGCGTTCCATCGTCGGCAAGGCAGCCTGCGACCTGGCAGATGTGCTGGGCGTCGAAAAGATCATCGTCTATACCGACACCGGCAGATCACCGGCCGTCGTATCGCAGATCAAGCCGAAGACTCCGATCATCGTCATGACCAGGAACGAAAAGGTCTACTACCAGTCTGCACTTCTCTATGGCGTCGAACCGGTCAGGATCGCCGATATCATCGAAGATGAGAACCTGGAACTTAAGACCAGGGAATATATGACACAGACCGGCATGAAGACGGCGATACTGTTATTCGGTCATGCGATCGATTCGATCAAAGTCCTCAACAACTGAAAACAGGATACATAAAAAGAAGGAAGAAGCTGATGTCTTAGGACATCGGCTTTTTATTTGATCCATCGATCCGGATGGAGCTGAATAAAACTTTACATGAAATGACTATGCATCGAATAACTGTTATCATTAAGGGGAAAAATGAAGGAGAAAGAAGATATGGCGTTAAATGAAAAATACTGCATGAATGTACTGGAAGAGATGCTGAATATCGATTCGACGACCGGTCAGTATGTCGAGATACAGGAATATTTATGCAAGGAAATAGAAAAACTGGGTTATACCCCGGTCTGCACCCACAAGGGCGGCGTGATCGTCGATCTGGGCGGTGAAGGCGATCCGCTGTGCGTCACGGCGCACGTGGATGATATCGGACTGATGGTCCGTCACATCAATGCGGACGGAACACTCAATGTCTGTCCGGTCGGCGGCCTCTATCCGTTTTACTGCGTGATGGAAAACGTCAATGTCCACACCAGAGACGGCAAGCTCTATACGGGTACGATCAACCGCATCCCGAACTCGCTGCACGTCACCGAAGAAGAACTGCGTGACGCCATGCCGGACTTCCGCAAAAACGTCTGCATCGTCCTTGATGAAGATGTCAAATGCGCGGAAGATACCAGAAAGCTTGGCATCGAGACAGGCGATATGATCGGCATCGAACCGCGTTTCAAATATGTCAATGGCTACATCAAGTCCCGTTTCGTCGATGACAAGGCTGCTGCCGCGATACTGCTGGCGGCGATGAAGGCGATCAAAGAAGAAGGTATCGGCTTAAGAAGAAAGGTCTATGCCTACTTTGCGATGTACGAGGAGATCGGACACGGCACGACGTATCTGCCGGATGATGTCAAAGATGTCCTGGCTATCGATATCGCTCCGCTTGGTCCGGATCAGAATTCCGATGAGAAGAAGGTCTCGATCTTTGCGAAAGATTCCCGCTTCCCTTACCACTATGTGATGACCAACGAACTTCGCTCCTGCGCGATCGAAAACAAGATCGACTACGTGATGGACATCTTCACGCCGCACTACGGCACGGATGCCGACGGTTCCATTCTGGCCGGCTATGATATCCGCCATGGCGCGATCGGTTTCGGTACGGCGAATTCTCATGGCTACGAAAGAACGCACATCGATGGCCTGAAGAACACCTACGATCTCTTGCTGGCATATGTGAGGAAATAAAACATGGTTACTGAAAAAATGTATGACAAGCTCGCCGAGCTTGCGATCAAAAAAGGCGTCAACCTGCAAAAGGGTCAGCCTCTGGTCATCCGGGCAAATGTAAGAGATGTGGGTTTTGTCCGAAAGGTCGTGAAGGTCGCCTATGAAAGCGGGGCAAAGTCGGTCACTGTCGACTGGCGCGATGAAGAGCTCACCAGGATGAATTATGACTACCAGTCGATCGAGACCTTATCTGACATCCCGCAGTGGGTCTACGACCGCACCAAGCTGCAGCACGATCAGAAAGCAGCCTACCTTTCGATCGCTTCCGATAAACCGGGCGCATTGAAGGATGTCGATTCCGCCAAGCTCAATGCCTACCAGCAGGCCTACTATGCCAAGACGGCTGACCTGATGGCCTACACTATGAACAACGAAGGCCAATGGTGCATCTTAGGTGTTCCGTCGGTCGAATGGGCGAAGGTCGTCTTCCCGGATCTGAGTGATGAACAAGCCTTTGAAAAGCTGGGCGATGCGATCTTTGCGGTCACCAGAGTCAGCGAAGACAACGATCCGATCAAAGAGTGGGAAGATCACGACAGAGAACTGATCGAACATGCGGATAAGCTGAATTCTTATGATTTTGAAAAATTACATTTCACTTCCGAGCTCGGGACCGATCTTTATGTCTCTTTAGTTGAAGATCACATCTGGGTCGGCGGCGGCTGTACGACGCCGGACGGTGTGTTCTTCGATCCGAATATGCCGACGGAAGAGTGCTTCTGCATGCCTCTCAAACACGGCGTGGAAGGCAAGGTCGTTGCTTCCAAGCCGTTAAGCTATAACGGCAAGGTCATCGAAGACTTCTGGTTCCGTTTTGAAAATGGCAAGGTCGTCGATTTCGATGCGAAGAAAGAAAAGGAAGCACTCAAGCAGCTTCTGGAATTTGATGAAGGCTCTTCCTACTTAGGCGAAGTCGCCTTGGTCCCATATGATTCACCGGTATCAAGATCGGGCATCTTATTCTTTGATACCTTATATGATGAAAATGCTGCCTGCCACCTGGCTTTGGGCAGACCGTATCCGGAAAACATCAAGGGCGGCGAACAGATGTCCAAAGAAGAACTGCTCGAACACGGTGCCAACGATTCTTTACAACATGAAGACTTCATGTTCGGCACCAAGGAAATGAATATCGACGGTATCCGCAAGGACGGCAGTGTCGTTGCGATCTTCCGTAACGGCAACTTCGTCTTCTGATGAAAAAGATCGCACCTGTGATGGTCTTACTGGCGGCGGTGCTCTGGGGAAGCAACGGGGTCTTCGTCAATCTGATGGCGGACTCAGGCTTTGGCAGTATCGAACGCACATCCATCCGTATGTTCCTGGCGGTCTTCATAGAGGCTTTGATCCTGTTTCTTACAAACAGGGAGAGTTTCCGTATCGATGCCAAGGGGCTTGCCTGGTCGGCAGCGATCGGAGTATTCGGCATGTATCTGTTCCTTGTCTTATATACCCTGTCGATCGCAAGGGTCGGCATGGGAACGGCAGGCGTGCTGATCTATCTGATGCCGACACTCGTCATGGTCTACAGCTGTCTGTTTGCCTCAGAAAAGTTCACTCTGCTCAAAGGAGTGGCACTGCTGCTGAACCTTTCAGGCTGTGCCCTTGTTTCCGGCATCGCCTCGGGCGGAGGAAGCGATATCGTGGGCATACTGTGCGGCGTTATGGCGGCCTTCTTCTATGCCTTCAACAACATCGCTGTGGCACACGGTCTGAAAGGCTATGCGCCGGCCACCAAGATGTTCTATCCTGCTTTGTTTGCCGGTCTGAGCGCCTTTGTCTGCTTATGTATCTTCTATGACATCAAAGCGATCGCCTTGCGGCTTGCAAGCGAGCCAAGGCTCATCCTTTTTCTGGCCTTATGGGCACTGTGCTGCTCGATATTGACGTATTATCTGTTCAATACGGCGCTGTCTTATCTTGATATCGTCACGGCTTCGCTTTTATCGACGTTTGAGCCGGTGGCGGCCGTCTTATTCGGCGTCTTTCTCTTCAATGAAAAACAAGGGCTCTTCGGCTGGATCGGTGTCTTCCTGGTATTGGCATCACTGATCCTGATCGAACTCAAGCCCAAAGGAGGTAAAAATGAATAAAGTACTCATCGTTGTCGATATGCAAAACGACTTCATCGACGGTTCCTTAGGCACCGCTGAGGCGAAACTGATCGTCGAAAATGTCGTCAAAGAGATCAGAAAAGACTATTCTTTCATCTATGCGACCAGAGATACCCATCATGAGGATTATATGGATACCCATGAAGGAAGACATCTGCCGGTCTTGCATTGTGTTGAAGGAAGTGAGGGCTGGCAGATCCGAAGGGAAGTTCAAGATGCCCTGAATGAAAAGGATCATGCGATCATCGACAAGCCGACTTTCGGTTCGGAAAAGCTCGTGGAAGAACTAAAAAAGAGAAATGAAGAGTGTCCGATCGATGAGATCACATTGCTTGGGCTTTGTACGGATATCTGCGTGGTATCAAATGCCTTACTGATCAAGGCAGCCTTCCCGCAGATGATCATCCGGGTCTTAAAAGACTGCTGTGCCGGCGTCACACCGGCGTCTCACGAGGCAGCTTTGACGACCATGAAGATGTGTCATATCGAGGTCGAATAGATCCCGTTACAAAGTGCAGTCTATCTTGTTGACATCCCTTGTTTAGTTTGGTATATTTTACAAGAATTAAGAGCTTCTTTGTGCGCAGGAGCGCAAAAAACAAGGAGAACAGGATGAAAGCAAACGCCAGGTTATTCATGAAAGACGACAACGGACGGGTCATAAATGATACTGTCTGTGTTGATGTTCCGGCTCTTGCAACCGATAGCGATTATATTATTTTTCCCGGTTTCTGTGATGTACATGTTCATCTCAGGGAACCGGGTTTTTCTTATAAGGAAACGATCGCAACCGGAACCAAAGCAGCCGCGCATGGCGGATATACGACGGTCTGCCCGATGCCCAACCTGAATCCGGTCCCGGACTGCTACGGGAATCTGAAACAGGAACTTGAGATCATCGAACGGGATGCCCTGATCGATGTGATCCCCTATGGCTCCTGTACGGTCAATGAGGAAGGGAAGCAGATCGCTGCACTCGAAGAGATGAAAGACCACGTCTGTGCCTTCTCAGATGACGGCAAGGGCATACAGGAAGAGGCGATGATGGAAGAAGTCATGAAGAAAGCCAAAAGCTTAGGAAAGATCGTGGCAGCCCACTGCGAGGTCAATGAACTGCTTC
>JAZQIF010000161.1:0-12948 GCA_045540935.1 Erysipelotrichaceae bacterium
CGTCACAGACTTTGATGCCGTCTCTTAAGATGATGACCCGCTTGGATAAAGCCAGCGCATCATACTGGTCATGGGTGACATAGATGATGGTCATGCCAAAGCGTTCGTGGATGTCTTTCAACATCCTTCGCAGTTTTCGACGGATCGGCACGTCGAGGTTGGCGAACGGTTCATCCAGAAGCAGTACTTTCGGCGCTTTGATGATTGCCCGGGCAATTGCCACACGCTGTTTTTCACCGCCGGAAAGCTCATCCGGCATCTTCTCAAGTTTATTGGAAAGGCCTAAGAGCCTTGCGGCCTCTTCTACCTTTTCTTTGACCTCATCCCTTGGCAGATGTTTCACTTCCAAAGGAAAGGCGATGTTTTTATAGACGGTCTGTTTGGGGTACAGGGAATAGTTCTGAAAGACCATGCCGATGTCCCTTTCTTCCAGATCGATCTCATGTAACGGCGTCTCGCCATAATAGACTTCACCTAAGCTCGCCCTCTCCAAGCCTGCCAGCAGGCGTAAGAGCGTCGTCTTGCCCGAACCCGAAGGACCGAGTACCACCACGAACTCGCCGTCATGAAACTGCGCCGAAAAATGCTGGAGAGCGACCATACCTTCGTTGGATGTGTAAGGCATTGCCTTCTGCTTTTTCAGGATCTCTTCTTTTTTCTTACGTCCGAAAAGACCGCTCACTGATTGAAAAGGATAGATCAAAGTCACATCGTCCAGACGTATCATCTTTTCTTCCCTTCTTTCTTGAGATCTTTTTCAAGGTCCGCCATCGAAAGATCCTCTTCCTCTTCTTCAGCTTCTTCTTCCTCTTCCTCTTCTTTTTCTTCCAGTCCGTTTTCTTTGATGAACGCCTTGAGATCTCTCTCGAGATACGTCCTCACCAGATCCGCATAAAGGCCCGGAACGATGACCAGAGCCAGAGGAAAGGAGATGATCGCATAACAAAGAAAGATGAAAAGGATCAGATATAAGAGGGAACGAAGCGGCTTGCGTATCGCAAAGTAGACCGCCATGCGAAGGATCGAAGACACCGGTGCATCAAAACGCGATAAGACCGGTGGCACATAGACAACGGTGGAGATCACGATGACGGCGATCACGATGCCCAGCACCAGATATAAAGTTCCCCAGATGCTCAGCTTATAGATCTGTATCCCGGTCCAGAGGCCTTCTGCCAGAAACAGAAAGGCGACGATCATCAGCAGATCGAGCTTGATGCCCTGTATCAGGTTGAGCTTGTAGGACTCAAAGAAATCTTTGAAGACGCCGTTTCCTTTGCCGGGACCGAAGATGATCTTGTCGGTCGTATGATATAAAGCGGCACTCGCCGGAACGATCGTGAGTACCGGCAAAGAAAAAACGAACCACAAAAAGCTCGCTATCAGCATATTGGCGATCGTTTCCAGCATCTTGATGAAAGGGGAATCATAATTCATAGACTTGTTTCTTTTAATTTTGTGATCCTGCCTGCTTCGATGTGTTCTTCCACGCCAAAGGCCGTCAGTACATCGACATCGGTGCAGGTCGGATTATAGACGAAGCTTCCATCCACACTATATTCTAACATCTCACACGCCTCCAGGTAGGAAAGGATCTGTCCGTTTGTCGCAAACCAGATCTCGTCCCTATACTGAGCGATATAGGAAAGAAAGGCTTCCATGACTTGCCAGTCATCGTTTCCATCCAGTTCATAGGCATGTCCCCAGACGTAGAACATCTGCGGTGCGAAACTCTTCGACTCACAGAACTGTTTCGCCAGATCCATGAGTCTGCCGTCTGCGTAGTGGCAGGTCGGATCTAATGCAAGAGGATCTTTCGGCAGATCGAAAGCGTATGTCGCATTCACGGTCCTGGCACCTTTGTAGCCGGCCAGTTTCAGAAGCTGTTTCACCGTATCATCATAATGACCGAAGGGATAGGCAAACATCACTACCGGCTTCTCAATAAGGTCTTCCAGACACCTCTTGTCTTCGATGATCTCATACATCGCTCCTTCACTTCCTATCCCGGTCAAAGAAGAATGGTACAAGCCATGTCCGCCGACTTCGTGGTTTTTATAAAGGTCTTTCACCTCTTCTTTCTCCACCTTGGAGATATCGGTCTTCCGCCCGGATGGCGATAAAGACTCTCCCTTATATCCCAGTACGCCATAGCCCAGATTGAAGGTACATTTTACCCCGTACTTATCAAAAAGATCGATCAGCCTTCGATCCTGCAGCACACCGTCGTCAAAACTGAGCGTGAAGACTTTGTTTTTGTGTCCCGGAAACTGCGGGATATTGAAACGTTTGCCCATAGTATCTCCTCTTTAAACAGCGGTCCAAATTCATGGACCGCTGTCTGTTTATAGTTTTTCGATCACGATCGGATCCGGTTTGAAGAATTTGAATGCGGAATTATTGTCCGGTTCCACCTGCAGCTCATCGCCATTGAAGCGGAAGACATAGCTGTCTTCGATGCAGGTCTCCACCCAGCGTCCGTGAACGATGAGCGTCTCCTCATCCTTCCAGTAACAGTCACCCAGGTAGACCTGTGTGAGATCTTCCCTGCTTCCCAGCATGTTGGTGAAGCGGGTACCGTTGCTGGCGAAACGGATCTTCTCCTGACGGCCCGACCTTGTCGTGAAGTTCCAGACGAAACCGTAGACATCAAAGTCGAGGCTGAAGGTATCGATGCCATCCCCTTTGGTACCGGCCATGAAATTGCCGCCAAACGGCGTCAGTTCACCGGACGTGACTCTGTATTTCTTTCTGTCGATCTTTTCGATCGTCGGTGAAAACGGCTGACATTCAGGGTTGCCGATATTGAGGCGTTTCAGCTTGGCGCAGAGTGCTTCATAGGAAGCCTCATTTTCTGCCAGCACTTCATCGCCTTTGATCTTCTCGACAAATTTCCAGGTGATATCAAGCGTCGACTGTGCCCAATGTGCACCGACTGCCGTCTCGGTGATCGCGATCTCCATATCCTGGTCTGGAAGGATGATCGTGAACTGACCCATCGCACCATCGGCACGGTAGGCATTGTGCGGCTTGCACATCCAGATCTGGAAACCGTAGCCTAAGAAGTTATCGAAGGCTTCCGGATTGTTGATGGACTCGGTCGCTGAATCGTTCTGGTTGGTAGTAGCTAATTTTACATAGTCTTCTGCCAGTATCCTTTCGCCTTCCCAGATACCGCCGTCCGCATAGAGTTTCATCAGACGGAAGTTGTCTTCGGTCGTTGCGTAAAGACCGCCGCCGCCGATCTCCATGCCATCCGGCATGCAGGCCCAGCGCAGATTCTCCGGATCGATGCCGATCTTGTCAAACAGACGCGGCGTCAGATACTCATGCAAGCCAAGACCTGTCTTTTTCCTTACGATCGCACCTAAGAGTGTCGAACCGGTGGAGTTGTACATATAGGTCGTGCCCGGCTTATGATTGACCGGCGTATGAAGGAATTCTCTGATCCAGTCCTTGCTTGGGAAAGGCATCGTGTCCATGCCGCAGCCCATGCATAAGACATCTCTGACTGTAAGAAGTTTGAGATTTTCGCTTGGTTCTTTCGGTGATTCGTCCGGGAAGATATCGATGATGCGCTCATCGAGCTTCAGCAGGCCTTCCGTGTAGGCGATACCGACCGCAGTCGCCGCATAGGTCTTGGTGTGGCTTTGAAGACCGTGTCTCAAGTTCGGTCCGTAAGGTGCCCACCAGCCCTCAGCGATCAGCTTGTTGTGACGCATGATCATCAGACCGTGCATCTCGGTATTGGAGGCTTCCAGCTCTGCGATATAGTCTAAGATCTGCTGACTGGAGATGCCGACTTCTTCCGGCTTTGCCGTTTCAAATGGTTTTCTGTATTTCATAATGACTTTCTTTCTTTATCCTTTGACACCGCCGACGACCATGCCCTTGATCAGTTCTTTCTGAATGAACGGATAGACCGCCAGGACCGGGATCAGGGCGATGATGGCGAGCGCCATACGGGCGGACTCGGTCGGAAGATTGCGTGATGCCAGCAAGGTCGCTTCGCTTTGCAAGTCGGTCGTCTTTAAGAATTGAATGGAATCCATCAGTTTCTTCAGATAGACCTGTATGGTATAGAGTTTCGGGTTGTTGATGTAGTAGATACCGGCCGTCCAGTTGTTCCAGTAACCAAGAGCCGAGAATAAGCCGATGGTCGTCATGATCGGTTTGGAAAGCGGGACCATGATCTTGGAATAGATCGTCCAGTCTTTTGCACCGTCAAGTCTGGCTGCTTCAATGATCGAATACGGGATATTGGCATTGAAATAGTTTCTTACCAGCATGACGTTCATGCCGTTCATCAAAGCACCCGGTACCAGGTAAGCCCAGATCGTATCCTTGATATGGAAGAGTCTGGTCCAGACGATATAGGAGGCGGTCATACCGCCGTTGAACAGCATCGTAAAGAACAGGATGAAGGCGATGACGTTACGCGGCTTGAAGTCTTTCCTTGACAGAGGATATGCGAACATCGACGTCATCAGCAGGCTGATCACCGTACCGATAACGGTAACGACGATCGTCAGGCCGTAGGCACGTAAGATCGTGGAACGCTTTGCCCACATGAAGGCATAGGCATCCAGTGACCACTCATCCGGAATGAAACGGTAGCCCCTGACCAGAGAAGCTTCCGAAGACAGCGATACCGTCAGCATCAATACCAGCGGGATGATGCAGAAGATCATCAGCAGGATCATGATGACCAGGGCAAAATAATGGAATTCGGCTTCGCCTTTCATCAGGACGATCTTGTTTTTGTTTTTATCTTTTGCCATATTGCCCTCCTAGAATAGCGAGTTCTCCGGATTGATCTTTCTGACCAGCAGGTTCGAGAACATGACTAAGAAGAATCCGATGACAGCCTGGAAGACCGAAGCAGCAGAAGACTGTCCGACATTGTTGGAGATCATCAATGCCCGATAAACGAAGGTATCGATGGTCTGGGTCGTCTCATACAGCATGCCGTTGCCCAGCGGTACCTGATAGAACAGACCGAAGTCGGAGTTGAAGATCCTTCCTACCGACAGCAGCAGCATCATCGTGATCATCGGCTTGAGAAGCGGAAGCGTGATGTAGCGGATCTGTTCGAGTTTGGTCGCTCCGTCGATCCTGGCGGATTCATACAGACTCTTGTCGATACCGCCGATCGAAGCCATGTAGATGACCGAACTTTGTCCCGCGCCCTGCCAGATGTGAACGATCGTCAGGATCAGCGGCCAGTATTTGGCAGTCGTGTACCAGGCGACCGGATTATCCTTGAAGAAAGTCGCATTGAGATAACCGTAGCTCTGCGACAGGAACGCATAGACCAGGAACGACAGGATGACGGCCGATACCATCGATGGGAAACAGATGATCGGCTGTATGACCTTGGCGATCTTCCTTTGGGCGATCTCGTTCATGCACAGGGCAATGAAGACTGCGATGACTAAGTCCATGATGATCCACACGGCATTGTAAGCCAGCGTATTACGGATCATGATGAAGGCATCTTTGGTCTTAAACAGGTACTCAAAGTTCTGGAACTGGACCCATGGGCTCTTGAGTATGCCTACCGCGTAGTTGATCCTCTTGAATGCCAGCAGAATGCCGAACATCGGCAGATAGTTGTTGCAGACAAGATAGATCATTCCCGGAAGCATCATCATGTAAAGCGGAAAGTCGTTTTTGAATTTCTCTTTGCGCTGAAGTTTCTTCTGTTCCTTGAGAACATCATCAAATTCAGAGCTATGAGTCTTCTTTACATCAGACATAATTAAACTCCTTTACTGTGTAAGCATCCATAATTTCATATTAAAGAAATACGATGACCCTATCATTAAAAAAAGTACACTGTATTTTTACATTTTTAACAGTGTACTTTTTCCTATCTGCAGATCTCTTCGATGAAAGAAAGCGCAGCATCCATATGCACCGCATCGACAGCCACACCCACGATCACATCGTCATGGTAGTAACCTGCCTCATGGATCTTTGAACCCGGATGCAGGATGATCCCGGCTGTGACCTCGTTTCCCGATTCTCCCGTAAAACGGTAGAGGTCCGCTTTCTCCAGTATCGTCTTATCGATCAGCAATCGCAGATCGGCAAAACCGTCCTTTTGCGCAAACAGATCGAAATACTGCTTCGGAGCGATATAAAGATCCAGATCCCCGAGAGTGAACAACGCATTCAGTACCTGCAAGGTCTCGATATCCGCGGATTCGTTGTTTTCATAGCCCAGAGACAGACGGTCATTGATATCGGCATTCCCCTTATAACCGGCTTCTTTCAGAGCCGTTTCAAAAACGGAAGGATCGCAGGCGTTGATGATCGAATCATTGTTCAGCAGTACGGCATACATATCCGTTTCACGGTTCTTCTTATCATTGAAAAGAAACAGCGTGATGCTCAAAAGGCCGATGATGATTGCAGTGATCGGGATCTTATAATAATCAAACAGGAATGCTGCCCTGCTTTTGCGGTCAGGAAGCTTTTTATACTGTTCGATATCTTTTTTCAAACGTTCAGACAGTTTCATCTTTATCTTCTTTCTGGTTGCGCCAGTCAAACGGCGATACGCCGACGATCTTATGGAAGACCGTCGAGAAATAGGAGATGTTGTAGTAACCAACATAGGAAGCGATCTCGGAGACCGACATCGCCGTCGACAGAAGCAGGCGCTTGGCTTCTTCGACCCTGAGCTGGTTGATGTACTCCCTTAAGTTCATGTTCATCGAATTCTTGAACAGTTTGGACAGATAATTCGGGGTGACGAAAGTGACCGAGGCGACATCATTGCGGTCGATGTTTTCCCGGAAATTCTCATCGATGTATTTTCTGGCTCTGACGATGATATCTTCCGAATCCAGGGCATCCTGAACTTCGCTCTGCTGAAGATCGAACAGGATCCGGGCATATTCGGCCATGCCCGACTTGCTTAAGCAGGCTCTTTCATTGGCTGCGATAACCCGTTCATCCATAAACACGGTATTGGAACGCACCCCGTTGTCCCGGAAATGCGTCACAAAGACATTGATCAGTTCTTTGCGCAGGCGGTCGAGCTCTTCCTTTGTTCCGTTCATATCATCCAGAAGAGAAGAGATATATTCCCGATAGCCTGTCTCATCCCGTTTCTTGAGATACCAGAGGATCTGATTCTCGTTGAGACCGAAACTTTCTTCCGTGAGCGATTCGACCTTATCGGATTCAAAGAAGATCCTTCCGGAATAATAACGGATCTTGCGCATCCGCTCATATAAGTCACAGACGATATTTGCCGTCTCGTAAAAGGCAAAAGGTCTTGAGATCAGTACGACCGGATCCATCGACATATAATCCTTGCCGAAACGGATCAGTTTTTCACATCTTTCCCTTATGGAAGCATCATCGAGGGGCTGGTCGATAAAGCAGAAGGTCCACAGGAAGCGGTCATCGGAATTGACGACCGAATGGGCAGAACCGACATAGTCAAGCAGCGCCTCGTCATGAAGTCTTGAAGCGGTAAAGACCAGCAGTTCCTTGTTCCAGGTCTTGCGGATGGCATCGGTCATATCGCCGCAGGTGAATACGATGCGCCACAAAGAGCCGGCACCGAAATCTATCCCGTTGTTTCTCAAAGCGGCATCGACCAGGTTTTTATCGGTCCCCAGGACACCGTCCGATGCCTGACGGAAGATCGAAGACAGCAGAGAATCGCTGCGGCTTTGGGCACTGGCCAGCGAACGTTTTTTCATGACATTGGCTGCCATCTTCTGTATGCAGGCTTGCACATCCTCCAAAGAAAACGGCTTGGTCAGATAGCTGGTCGCCCCATACTGGATGGCCTTCTGCGCATATTCGAATTTCTCATAACAGGTCAGGAAAGAGAATTCGATGTCTTTGTCTTTTTCGTAGGCATACTCCAGGACATGGATGCCGTTGAAGATCGGCATATCGATGTCGCATAAGATCAGATCGGGATCTTCTTTGTCGATGATCTCTTCCGCCATCTTTCCGTTGTATGCACGGAAGATGCGGCTGATGCCCAGTTTCTTGAGATCGAGCTGGGACTGGATGACGTCGATCGTCGAAATATCATCATCACATACTAAAAGTTTCATCTTCCGCCTCCTGTACCGGTATCAGCAGTTCGATATGAGCACCGCCATCTTTTAGATTGGATATACGCAAGAGATCATCTCTGCCGTAGATCAGATTCAAAGAATAACGCACATTGGTCAGACCGAGGTGTTCTTTGGTGAACGGGTCATCTTCCTCCGCACTCTGCAAGGCCGACAACGCTTCCTTCGAGAAGCCCGGACCGTTGTCTTCTTCGATCAGCCGGAAGCCGTCGAAACCTTCCTCCTTATAGTATTCACCATAGATCGTGACGTATGTTTTATCCGTCAGCGTCATGGCGTGTTTGAAGGAGTTCTGTACCAGCGAGAACAGGATCAGGTAAGGGATCTGTTCACTGTAGATCTCGGGATCGATGTCATAGATGATCTCGATGCTGTCAGGGAAGCGTATCTGCTGCATCTTCACGTAGGAATCGATGCTTTTGATCTCATCTTCGACGATCGTCCAGTCCTTGGATTTATATAACATGTAGCGGGTAAACGAAGCGAAAGCAGCTATGTACTTTCTGATGTCTTCATTTCTGCCGGTATAGGTCATATTGTTGATGGTGTTGATCGCGTTTAAGAACGTATGCGGTTTGACCTGGGCTCTGAGCATCTTGAGCTGGTTCTGCTGACGTCTGATCTCCGCATCGTAATGTTCGATCGTCAGGTCCTTGATCCTCTCGGACATCCGGTTGAAGCTGCCGTAAAGATCTTCGAATTCACTGCTGCCGGCCGAAGGAACATCCAATCTGTATTCAAAATCTCCCTGTGCAAGCCGGCTGTTTGCATCGACCAGTTCCCTGATCGGTGCCGACACCTTGTTGCGGGTATCGTGTATCAGTATCGCTGCCAGCAGGACACAGATCGCCGAATCGATGATCATGAACAGGGAAGTGATGCGCCACAGCTGCGACATGCCTTCCGGACTGGTCAGCAGGTACGTGGTCACATCGGCGTTTTTCAGCGCCGTCGGAACGATGAGATAGCCGTTATCGATGTAGCCTTCCGCTTTCTGCGGGTCGATATTTGCGATCAGCATCTTATCCCCGCTCACCGGATAGATGTTTCTGCCGCTTCCGATGTAGCTGTTGAGCTTCAGGTTCTCCGAACTTCCGATCGGAACTTCGACATAATAATTCTCAAATCTGCTCAAAGCGCCGATGACATATTTTCCCAGTTTCAAGGCATTGTAAAAATAACCGTTATCATTGATCTCGATCGGCTTCCATTGCCGATTGCGGATCGAATAGGAATTTTCCACGCAGTAATCCCGGACAAAATATTTCAGATTGGTGTTTTCGACGCTGGACAGAGCGCCGTTGTTGTTGTACAGGAAAAGGTCGCTTTCCGTGTCAACGATAAAGATCGCTGAGATATCGGAAGATGACATGATCTTCGATTCGATGACATCGAGAAGGCCGTTGCGGTTGACATAGTCCATTTCCGGCGAACCGCTGCGCACTTCGTTTTTTCTGTAAAGAAAATTTGCCACATCGTAGATATGTTCGTAGATGGCATTGAGACGGTTGTCGATAGAAGAAGACCAGCCGGTGGCGATACGGCCGTTGTCTGCCAGAAGGGTGCGACGATAAAAGGAACCATAGGTCAAAGAGATCGCAGTAAAAAACAGCAGCGAAGATACCAGTATCCCGCCGATCAGCAGCAGCATCCTTCTGATCAATGACTTTTCCATAAATCCCTACTATTTCTATTATACAAAAAAGAGCTGTCGGTCTTTCGACATTGACAGCTCCGTTTTTTCAGTTTTCTTTAAAGTCTCTTATTTGTTGACCTTGACCCACTCGTCGGCCTGTGTCTGGAAGTCGGCAATGATGCGATCCATGCCGGCATCCTTGAGAGCCTGCAGGAATTCCGGATACTTCTCATCCGGGTTGACATCGCCATACATCAGGACGTTGGAGTACTGTTCGACGACGTTGGAAACTGCCGTGACTTCATTCATGACGTTGGTCGTGACCGGAATGAAACCGTAGAGAGGCGGGATCCATGCTTTTTCAAACAGGATCTTGCCGTATTCGCCATTGGAACCGGTCTCGTTGCCTGATTCGTACTCGAGGAAGAAATCGAAGCCGTTACCGATCATACCGCAGGAATACATGCAGTTGTAAGGAACGGAGTTGAAATCCAGACCTTCCGGATATCTGATCTTTGTATGATCCTCATTCCATTCGTAGTCCTGGCCTTCCGCACCGAAGATGAGAGAATCCCAGACGAACTGATCCGTGTAAAGCAGGTTGATGAACTTGGCTGCCGAAGCAGGATCCTTGCAGGAATGAGAGATACCGATACCTAAAGTATCTGTCATCAGGTCATCGATACCGATGGAAACAGCACCGAAGTTTGCACCGTAAGTATTGGTCGTAGAGAACATCGTCGCGATGGAATCGACATCGTTGGAGTGACCCATGATGACGCCCTTTGCGGAACCGCCCATGACGACTGCGTCATGGCTCAGAGTATTTGCGGAACCTTCCGGATCGGCATAACCCTTCTGACGGAACTCATATGCCTTATAGATGGCATCCTTGAATGCTTCGGTCTCATAGTAGTTCTGAAGAGTCGTAGACTCACCGACGGTTGCGGCATAGGTACCGATCTGCGAAGTATGTGTCTTGAGGTTGTAGAGTCTGTTGAACTGATCGCAGTAGACTAAGAAGTGCTCATCCGGATAAACGGTCTTGAGCTCAGCCAATGCATCGCCTAAAGTGTCGATATCGGTGATCTTGGAAACATCGATACCTGCCGCATCGACCAGATCCTTGTTGTAGATCCACTTCCAGTCAAGAACAGTACCGAAGTAACGAGGCATCATGAATGTCTGACCGCCGACTCTGCCGTTACCCATGATCGGCTTGATCATGTCGTAAGTCGGTTTGAGTTCGTTTTCAAGATACGGATCCAATGGGATGATGTAGCCGTTATCGGACCAGCCGGCAACATCGAAGACCTGAACGATATCGACCGAACCTTCACCGCCGCCTGCCAGTTCCATCGGAATGGAAGTCAGGTAATCACCGATCGCAGTGATCCTTAATTTGATCTTATAATCTGTCTCACCCAGCGTATTGAGCAGATAGTCATTGATCTGATCTTCTACTTTCTGTGTCGCTTCCAGAGCCGGAACGATGAACAGCGTAGACATATCGATCGTAATGACGGAAGGTGCGTCACTGTCGGCATTTCCGCCGCCGCCGGAAGAACAAGCAGTGACAGAGAACATCATCAGTAACGTGACCAGGATGACTAAAAGTTTTTTCATTATGATTCTCCTTTAAAAAATCCTTTCTGTATTTTCATTTAATCATGGCCTCGGTCTCCATTTCTTTTAAAAAAAAGCACTGCGATTTCAAAAATAAAACCTTTTCTTTCCTTCAGGATGAAAACTCAAAAACCGATGACACATTTTTAATATTTTTTGTTTTCGATGTTTTCTACAATGAAAACAGTTAAAGGAGAACTTTTCATCATGTCGACACTTCACGTACGCTTCCGTGCCCCGTCCTTAGTGTGCAACGGCGAATTTTATATGCATCTTCCCCCAAAGGAACTGCCCCCTTTCATTCAGGATAATCCCCACTACAAAAGAAAGACCAAGACACTGATCCTGTTACACGGATACTCCGGTGACTCCACCGACTGGCTCTACTCTTCGCAAGCTGCTGACCTGTCCCTGCGCTACAACCTGGCCATCGTCATGCCAAGCGGCGGCATCGACTTCTATCTCGACAAGGAAGCCACCGGCCATCAGTACTGCAGCTTCATCGGCAAAGACCTCATCGAGTATCTTCGCGACACCTTCCATCTCGCGATGACAAAAGAAGATACTCTGATCGGCGGATTGTCGATGGGCGGCTTCGGAGCCTTACATACCGGACTGATGTATCCCGAGACCTTCTCGGGCATCATCGCCTTATCTTCCGCCCTCATCATCTACGGGCTGGCCGATATGAAACCGAAACAGAGCGATCCGGTCATGGCCAACTACGCCTACTACGTCAATGCTTTCGGCGATCTGTCCAAAGCGATAAAGTCTGATCACAATCCGGAAGTCTTATATAAGAGGAATAAAAGAAAAAAGATCGAAAACCCGATCATCTATATGGCCTGCGGCGCGCAGGACTTCCTGCTGGAACCGAATCACAGGATGCGTGATTTCCTGAAGAAACAGAAAGCACATTTCTTCTATGAAGAAAACGATGGCGTCCATGACTGGAATTTCTGGAATCCGCACGCCGAAAAAGGCATCCGCTATCTTTTGAAAGAATTATTTGAGGAGGAATAATCATGTCAGGATTTGAAAACGCACAAGTAAAAGTAAAACAAGGCATCTTACAAGGCTATGAAGAAGGAAACGTCAGGATCTTCAAAGGCATCCCTTATGCCGCTCCGCCGGTCGGGGAAAGAAGATTTGCCCTTCCGCAAGAACCGGAAAAATGGAGAGGTGTTCGAAAAGCGACACAGTATTCCGCAGCCGCCATTCAGCATGTCATGGAAATGGCCGACATGCCGGCCAACGTCCACGGCGTTCCGCAGTTTTTAGCTCCTTCCCAATATGAAGAAGATTGTCTCTATCTGAACGTCTGGACACCGGCCAAAACAAGCGAAGATAAGCTTCCGGTATTCATCTGGGTCCATGGCGGCGGCATGGTCGCGGGATCTGGCTGTGAAGTCGTCTGTGACGGCATCGGCTTTGCCAAGAGAAAAGACATCGTCGTCGTCACGATCAACTACCGTCTGGGCTTCTATGGCTTCTTCTGCCATCCGGAACTGACAAAGGAACAGGGCGGCAGCTGCGGCAACTATGCCCTCTTTGATATCCGTCAGGCCTGCCTCTGGG
>JAZQIF010000162.1:0-10016 GCA_045540935.1 Erysipelotrichaceae bacterium
TTCCGCAAGGAACAGGAACTCATGGGAAACGATGAGAAGTATTCCCGCAGAGAAAAAGAAAAGATCGTAAACAGAAAGAAGAAGGAACTCATCGATGCTTATAAGGAAAAGATCGATGCCCTTCTTGAGCAGATCGAAAAAGACGGCGTCTGGATACTCCCGGTAAAGCAGGGAGAAGCGATCCCTTTCAGCTTCCGCTATCCTAATGACCGCAAAGGGGATGTCTCCTATTTTCTGTCTGCCTTATACTACGATCCCGAAAAGATCGGAAACAAGGAATTCCGCATACGGATAAAACGTTCCGACTATAAGCTGCTGGAACTGCTCCTCATGTCACAAGGCGATCTTTTCTCAGAACATCGCATCAGAACGCACCTTCAGGCACAGCGTTTCTTAAAGGCATATAACCGTGTCGCAAAGATCGAAGATCTGATGGCAAGGATCAATTACTATAAAGAAGAATACCGCAGTCTTCATTCCATACCCGATCTGAAACTCAAAAGATTCCTGCAGGACCATCATGCGGATCTGCGGGAAAAGACCTCCCGCATCTACCAGTATCTGATCGCCGAAGGGCTGACCAATCCGCGATGGAAGTCGGAACAGAAAGCCTATGCGATCGTCAAAGATCTCTATCCCGATGCGATCTTTCAATACCAGCCGGACTTCCTGTTCGGTCAGAAGATCGACATCTTCATCCCTTCGAAAGATACCGCCATCGAGTATCAGGGCAGGCAGCATTATGAAGCCATCGATTTCTTCGGCGGAAAGTCAGGCTTGCAAAGCAACAAGGAAAGAGATGCCCGCAAGGCAAGACGCTGCAAAGAAAAAGGCATCGTCCTCCTGTACTGGGACTACGATGAAGAATTAAGCAAAGACTACTTCATGAAACAGATCGTGCCGAAGATCGAAAAGCGACAGACGGCACGGTAAAATAAAAAATAGAAAAGAGGAATTTCTATGAACGCGATCGACGAACTCATCCACTATTGCAAAGATGATGACCCCCTTGGTGCCTTACTGTTTACCGGTGAATGGGGATCGGGCAAGACACATGTGATCGAAAACGACCTCAAAGAAGCACTTGGTGAGGATTATGCGATCGTCAGAGTCTCTTTATACGGCGTCAATACGGCAGCGGCTTTGCACGACGCCGCCCGCCGGCAGTACATCTCTGTCTGTTATCCTTTCGCCAACCGCATCCAGGAAAAGAAGGAAAAAGCAGATCGAAACAGCGGTTTCATGCAATTCCTGCGGACACTGGTCGGCATCAAATATCCGATCCTGGGATCGGCTGCCGATCTGGTCTCCTCCATGAATGCCCTGGATCTGATCACCATCAAACCGGAATTCGAAGACTTCAAGACCCTGAAAAAAAGAAAAGTCATCCTGGTCTTCGATGACCTGGAGCGCTGTGAGATCAGTATGGTCCAGCTGCTCGGTGTCGTCAACGACTATTGCGAGAACCAGAGATTCAACACGATCGTGGTCGCCAATCTGCAGTATCTGATCGTGACGATAAAAGACACCACCCGTCTCAATATGCTGAAAGGAAAGACGGTCTGCCAGACCGTCGTCTACCAGCCCGACTATGAGACGATCATCCATCACATCATCAATAAACGCAGCTGGCGAAGCGAAGAATACAAAAACTTCCTGTTGGAAAACGAAGAAAAGATCTGTGAAGTCTTCTCTTCCCCGGTCACAGCGGATGAAGAAAGCTATCAGAAGCCGCACAACCTGCTGACACTGATCATCGCCTTGAGGGATTTCTACCGCCTCTACTATCACATCAATAGGACGGGTGCCGGCATAAGTCAGGACCTCTTATTGAGCTATATCCCTTATATGTTATGTAAGAACAACCCTGTCTTCAAAGGAAAGACACCGGTCTTTGGTCTGAGCGATGAAGATATCAAAGCCCTCTATCCGCAGTATCGCAAAGACATCGTCTTCAGCTCAGTAAGACAGTGGGCCGATTCCGGCTATTTTGACGAAGAGACTTTCTTAAAACAGCTCGGGCAGTATAACGGAAAATGAGATCCATCAAAGCTATTATATTCGACAAAGACGGCGTCCTTGTCGACTCGGAACGGGTCAGAAGGGACTGCCTGAAGAAAAGCGCAAAGAAACATCAGCTTCCTTTTGAAGATGAATTTTATGAACGCTTTCTGGGATGCAATCACGAAACATCTTTGAAGATACTGATCGAAAGATATAAGGATGAAAACATCGTCAATGAACTGATGGATAACTTTGCCTTATATGTCAAAGAAGAATATGAAAATAAGAACGTCCATCTCAAACCCGGATGCAATGAGATACTGGAATATGTGAAACAAAACGCCATCCCCTATGCCCTGGCAACCGGATCTTCCTATGAAGGCGTCAGAGACGATTTTCTGAATAACGGATATGACTCCATCCCTTTTGAACATATCATCACCGGCGATCAGATAAAACATTCCAAACCCGATCCCGAGATCTTCTTGAAGGCTGCTGACCTCATGGGTATCGATATACAGGACTGTCTGATCATCGAAGATTCACCAAAAGGCCTGGAGGCGGCCATCAAAGCCGGTGCGGTTACCTGTTTCATCAAAGATCTTGCCACACCCGACGAAGAACTTCTGTCAAAAGTCTCATACAAGAAAAAGGATCTCTTTGAAGTAAAAGAACTCATCAAAGGATCGTATGGCAGATCGATTGAAATCTGACAGCAGCTGACACTGTCATTGATTTGAAGGAGCATTGACACAGTATCGATAAAATCAAAAGATATGATGCCATCAGTATCATCGTGCATTTTAAAAGGAGAAAAACCATGTCCGATAACTATGACGAAGAAAAACTGAAAGAACTCGAAAAAGAAAACGAAATAATCATTGAAGGATTCGGGAATTGGCTCAATGAACGCAAACTCAGCGACAAGACGATACAAAACCATCTTTCCAACATTGATTTTTATGTCAATACCTTTGCCTTATGGCACTGTAATGTCGATATCGCAGAAGCAATGGAATATCACATCTATGCCGATTTCTTTGACTGGTTCTTCATCCGCAAATGCATGTGGTCCACGCCTGCCACCATCAAAACGACAGCTGCCAGCATCAAAAAATTCTGCAAATATCTTGCGCAGATCGGATATGTCGGACAAAGTGTTTATGATGACATGAAATATTATATGAAAGAATCGATACCCGAGTGGTGTGAAGACTGCCGGATCTATAACGAAGGCGGGGAATACATCGATTTCTGAGTTCATTCCACCCAGGTCACAGGATTTCCTGTGATCTGTTTTTCTTTCTGCACTAATATTTCGACCCTGCCTAATGCCAGTGCACCGGTGATATACTCATCTTTCTTCAATCCGATATCTTCCATATAGGATACAAGACTTTCATCCTCGCACAGCCAGTGCAGCTGGTTGATGTAACAGGAACCGATGCCCAGGGCATTGGAAGCGATCATCATATTCTCCAAAGCGCAGGCGGAATCGGCCATCGCGTTGCCATAGCCTTTTCTGTTGGCTGTGACGATCAGTACCGGCGCATGATAATGAAAGACATAGCCGCCTTTCTTTGAAGCCAGGATCGAGTTTTTCAAAGAGACATAGGTGTCCTCGTGTACTTCCATTTTCGAAAAAGCTTCTTCGGCGATCTTTGCAAGATCATCCAATACTTCTTTCTTTGTGATGATGATGAAATGAACGCTCTGCGAATTGGAACCGCAGGGCGCCTGTCTTCCGCATTCGACGATCGTTTCGATCCGTTTTTTATCGATACTTTCATTTGTAAATCTTCTGTTTGACCTGCGGGTCATGATCGCTTTTATTGTTTCCATTGGCTTTCTCCTTTTTCTTCATTGTAAAATGACAGCCATGCGGCTGCCATCTCTTTGCCCGATATAGGGTATCATTCCTTGTTTGCGAAGATCCGTATCAGCTTCTTGTATGGATAGGAGAGAGCCGATAAAGGATAATCGAGCTGATCGTTGGTGTTGCCGCAGATCAGAAGATCTTTGATCCCCTCTTCGTCTTCGATCACCTCGCTGACCAGGATCACATGCGGCGAATCCGACATATCGGTATCCTCGTAGTCGATCGCGATCACATCGCCCGGCTTTGCCAGATACAGAGAACTGTTGACTTCACAAAGGATGCTGCCGTTTTTCAGATAATCGATGAATGCCGGGATATAGGTGAACGAATAGGTGTAGCCATATTGGCCGTCTGCGTTATTCTCGGTGAAACTGTAGTATTTCCACTGCTGTTTTCCCTCATAGTCCATTTTGATCCCGCCGGCAACCAGACATTGCGAAACGAAATTGACACAGTTGCTGGAAAAGGAATCATAGGCATCATTTCTTGATAAAGCGTAGTTTCTCGCGTAATCTATGGCTTTCTGCCGGTCATAATCCCCTTCGTAGTCTGCCATCGCATCTGCGATGCTTCCTTCGTTTACAAGCTTTCTTTGCGTCTCGTATCGCTCGTTTTCCGAAAGCATCAGATCCAGATACCCTTCTTTGATCTTTGAAAGATCAGACCCCTCCGCATACGCATCTTCAAAATATAAGAAGACGCCTTCTTCTCTTGAAACATCTGCGATCTTCCAGACACTATCCTGTTTTACGATCTCAAAGGTCAGACCGATATCATTCGTCTTTGACTGCACGCCATCCAGGAAATGAAAATACATCGACGCATCTTCCAGGACCGTGACTCTGTAACCGTTCCTGGTCCTTCTGACATCTTCCACCTGCAGGCTGTAGGACACTTCGTCCATCCTGAGATCGTTGTATGCTTCTTTCCTGTATTCGATCAAAGCATTGAGGGCCGTCTCAAAGACCTCACCCTTTCCTTCAGAAAAATACGAAGAAAGATCCTCGCTTTCCAGATACTTCAGCGATCTGTAATAGGCATCATTGAAACCTTTGATCAAAGAGGATATCTCAGGATCCAAAGAATCGGCATTGCTTATAAGGTCGCAATACTGATAGTCATCCTCATAGACATAGGCTTTCAGGATCTTTTCCGCTTCATTGCCGGAAAGATCGCTCACCGAATATACCACATCATAGACACCGGCCGTATCCTTGTCGATATACGAGATCACATTGAGACTCTCACTCAGATCGCCGTCACAGTTATCATCGGCGATCGCCTCAGGAAGTTCATAGTCTTCATGCAAAGGTATGAACAGGTCTCTTCCTTCTATACTGATGAGCGGAGCCGTGGAATCGACCACCGTCACTTTACGTCTCAGGGTCTGCAAGCCGCTGGTATAGGACAGGGTATATGTGCCTAACTTTTCGGTATCGACATTCCCTTTCGCGCTGATATTCGCACCGCTGAAAGAAGATACGGCACCCGGATCTTCAAATACCGAATGGATCTCCACATCCATCTTTTTATCGCCATTCAATATGACAAAGACCGGAACCGTATTGAGTACATAGACCAGAGATATAATGCCAAGAGCGATCAGCGCATATCTGACCTTCCTGTTGAGTTTTCTTTTATTCGAAGATGTTTCCATTGCTGACATTGTATATCGGCAAATGTGAATTCGCTTTGAATTTTATGTGAATTCGTTTTTCTTTCCAACCTTTTTTGATGTGCTCAGTCAGCAGTTTCCGGATCGGTCTGTATTTATTTATGGCTCTTTTTCTTCATATGAAAAGGCAGTTACCTGCTGTTTCCTGTCCGATCGTTTTCCATGAAAAAAGCTCTCACCTTCCGGCAAGAGCTTCAAGTATGATCTCAGTTTTCGATGACACCAATGTCTTTCGGCGCACAGACGAAGACATTCTGGTAGATCTTGGCGATCATGCCGTCCATTGCCATGATGACGCCGGAAAGAAAGTCGATCAGCCTGCGCTTGTCTTCGCTTTCCATATTTTCCGTGTTCACTAAGACGGCTCTGCCCTGCTTGAGATGCTTGCAGACGATCTCCACATCCTTGAAAGTAAAAGGCTTCACGACGATGATGAACGCTTTGATATCCTTCTTAGCTGCAGAATCCTGAAAGTCGAGCTGATAACCTTCGTTATCTTCTTCCTCGTATCCGTCCGGTTCTTCTTCAATGAACCAGCCTTTGAGCGTATCTAAAAGTCTCATCGTATTCCCTCCTTTATCCTTCAACTAACATTATAAGCCGAATATCCCCGCTTATGCATTTTCTGCCTTAAGAAAGTCGGACAAGGAAGTCTCTGGATCATGTGATATCGATCGTTACCGTACCGTCAGTATCGCCGATGCTCGTCAGCTGTAAGACGTAGTCCCCTTTTTCAAGGTGCAGCTCCTGAGTGTCGCCGGGCTTGACGTTCACCGTTGCTTCCAGGCCCAATATCTCGTAGTCATCCGTATCATCAGCACCCGAAAGATCCACTGCACTGGCAAAACCGATCTGCAGTTCTCCCTTTTCCAAAGACGAAGTCACTGTGACCGTCTTGTCTTTTCCGATCGAAATGATGCCCGATTCCCCATAGGTATCATTGGACGCCTTCATGACCTTGATCGTCGTCCTTTTCGGCGTCGAAGTGATCTCATAATGAAATACTTTTCCACATCCGCTCAGACCCATACACAATAAAACAGTGACCAGTAATGCTGATATTATTCTCTTCATTTCATATGCCTCTTCTTTCCTTGATTATAGTAGAAAGGGATCTCTTAATCAAATCCTATAAAGGACTATTAAAAACATTGGCATGACACCAATGTTTCGGATCATGACGGCTTTTCCGGCGCCCAGAGACCTGGCCAGTTCCACATAGGATCGGGCATAGTCTTCATCGGTGGTAAAGTCACCCAACTCATTTCTTTCCTCATCCCGGACGCCGAACTGGCGGTAGCGGATGATCTTGTAGCGGCATCTGTCCCCGATGGTCTTTGCCACATAAGTCACGGTCTCTTCGTTCTCCTTATCCCGATCGGGGAAGATGATGGTCCTGACTTCCTCGAGTTTATTGACTTTCAAAAGATAATGCAGATTTTTTATAACGATCTCATTGGGATAGCGGATGAGCCAGTCGGAAAATTCCTTATTATAAGCTTTGACATCCAGCATCACGCCGTCGCAATATTCTAAGATCGCCGGATCAGCTTCAAAATCGAAAGAGCCGTTGGAATCCAAAAGCGTCGTCAGACCCATTGCCTTGACTTTCGGAAACAGGTCGACGATGAAGTCTCTTCGTATCGTACACTCCCCACCCGACAAAGTGATGCCGGCAATGTAAGGCGCCACTCTTTGGATCTGCTCCATGAGCTCATCGACGCTCATCCAGGAGATCTTCGGAGAAGCGTTGTGACTGCAGGTCTTTATGCAGGTATCGCAATTGACGCAGATATCCTTATCCCAGACGACCTTGCCATCCTTCAGGCTCAAAGCACTGACCGGACAGGTTCTGATACAATCGCCGCAGTTATTGCACATATGGATGGTCTCCGGGTTGTGACAGAAGCGGCAGTTGAACTGGCAGCCTTGAAAAAAGATGGCCATCCGATTGGATGGACCATCGACGTTGGAAAAAGGAATGATCTTATTAACGGGCGCTGTCTTCATGACGCTGTATCCTTCGATCCAGGGCATGGGCACCATCCTGGGCACCTTTGCCAAAGACCGTGACATTGTTGAGCGACTGCTGCTTGTTGCGCAGTTTTTCGATCTCCGACTTCTTGACCAGATAGCCGGTCACTCTTACGACATCGCAGTTCTCAAGATAACCGGAGAAGTAACGCAAGCCCCTGTTCAAAGAACCCTTGATGATCGGAAGGATGGCTTCCGGTGTCTTTTCATAGGTCTCTTCGAATTTGAAGATATCACCGGTCCCGGTCGGGAAATACGGATGGAACTTCTCGTTGGTCTCCAGCTGTTCCAGCATCGTCGGTTCCGCAAAGATCGGGATCCTGGTACCCGGAGAATCATCCATGCCGTCGGTATCGATGCCGACCTGGGCATGCAGGCGATAATGATGATCGGTGGATTCGCAATACGGTGCCTCGTGAGCTGCCACTCTTTGTTCGATGACATCCATGATCTTCAGACCTAAGTCAGTGGCTTGCTTGTTCATGCCGAAGCCCTTCTTCTTGTCTTCGATGCCCAGAAGATGATTGACACACTCCGCCAGCCCGACGACACCGAACATGCCGACGAAGTTTTCTCTTTTGACAAAGCCTTCCCTGACTAAGAAGTTGGCCTTGAAGAAAGAAGATTCTTCCACGATGAACCTGACACGCTTGTCCATGTATTCCAGCTGCAGATCGATATACCTCGGCAGTTCTCTGTTTAAGAAATCATCGGCGTCCTTTGCTGTCAGAGAACATTCATATAGGCGCATCCTCGGCAGTGTATAACCGCCGCCGGCCTTCATCAGACCGTTGTAGCAGGAAGCGATCGCATATCTTTCGCCCCACTCCTTGACAAACATCCTATGGTTGGCAAAAGAAGGTTTCGCTGTTTTCAACATGCATCTGACGCAAGCCAGAGCGAAATCATCACTGGTCTTTTCCGGATCATACTTCAAAGTGAGGTTCGGTATGGCCAGCTGCATCTCTTCTGTCAGTTCCAGTAAGAGCCTGCCGGTAACGGAATCTTCCGGTCCGATGTCTGCGTGGACGAAGGAATCGGTCAGAACTTTATCGATCTGCAATAAGAACAGCTTCAGCAGCTTCTTGGCGTAAGCGCGGTCCTCTTTGATGACGAAAGGCTCCAGAAGCTTATCCAGATCGCCCAGATAAACCGGGAAAGTCGTGATCGAAGGCACATGACGATAAAAGATCTCCAGGACGTTGATCGCCTCCAGAAGATCTTTCGGCGGATCGAGTTCCAGAAATTCACAGCCTTTTTCAAATAGGAGCTCATAATCCGGACAGATATAACGTGGACGGTATGGCATATTGCCTTCGCCCAGATCACATAAGGCACGGGCTTCCTTGGCCTTGTAATAGTCTTGCGAATACTGGATGGTGTGATCACTGTTTTCACCCAGTTTCGCTAAAGCGAGCAGTTCCTGATTATAGGTCAGGGTCTCATCTTTGATGATATTTAATGCTTCAGACATTCAAATTACCTCTCTACAAGACCATTATAATCTTTCTCTGTTTCCCAACAGATAAAAATAGCTTTTTTATCACTGTTACAGAAAGCTCAGTATGAAACCGACGATCCCCAGGATCAGCAGGATGTGCGGAGCATCCAGTACCCCGTTTTCCAGATCCACCAGGGCATGCATCTGCCGCCAGTAGAAGAAGCGGTATAAGACATAGCCGATCGAGACCGAAGCTGAAACGAATAAGAGTATACGAAACATCCAAAGTCCTCCTTTGATGTTTTTATCCTATCGCTTTCTTCCTGCAGAAAAACCGCCATCCCGTTCTTGTGACAGTTATTTTTCCCCTCAGCCCGATATACACATCCTGTTTCAGACACCCTGTTCATGATATCTGTTCCGTATGTCTCAAACCAAAATGCATGTTTCATTTTCATATGCACAAAGGCATGAACAAAGATTATTTTTTCAAAATCAGCCAATCTACAATCGTGCGGTTGACAAGACCGCAAATGTAGAGTAATTGTAATTGTTCTTTGACAGTATTTACGGATGACTTATTCAGCTATAATGAAAGTGCCAAATAACACAGAAAGTGTCTGAGCAGTTATTCAGTCTTTCTGTGTTTGGCGACCTCAGGCTGGATAGCTGCTTAGACATATGAGGTTTTTTATTATGTCTGAGACTAACCCGTTTGAGGAGTATGTTTTCTCTTTGCCTGATGATCTTTTTGAAAAACTGAAGGAAGCTGTCGATACCAGGATCGATAAGAAGAAGTATGGTTTTCTCACTTTTGAAGAAGCTGCCCTGTTCTATGACAGAAGTTAAATTGTTGCGTGTTAAACCTTCCTTTGACAAAGAAAGAGATTAATGCTACGACAATCAATAGCAGGCTTGAATGGGCAGATGTCATTTATGTCGGTGGTGGTGACACAAAAACAATGATGGAAATCTGGAAGCAG
>JAZQIF010000163.1:0-2581 GCA_045540935.1 Erysipelotrichaceae bacterium
AGATAGTAATTGAACGTGTGATAGCGTTTCTCGTTGAATGAATATTTGAACGGGTTTTCCATAACGGTATGAGAAAAGACAGATCACTCTGTCTTTTTATCGATTATTGAATGTCTGCTTTGGATTCATCCGACTGCGGGAACTTGTCCGCGATCCTTAAGAAGATGAAACCGAAGAAGAAGAAGATACAAAGCATGGCGACGGCCAGGTTGATGCTTCCGACCTGAACGGCCTTGCCAAACAGGTTCAGCGCCATCTTGCCGGTGGCAGGATCGCCTTTGGCAGTGACGATACCGATGACCAGAGAACCCAAGACAGAGGCACCTTTGGAGAAGATATCGTAGAGTCCGAAGTATTCGCCGGAGTTTTCATCCGGGATGATCCTGGAGTAGTAGCTTCTCGAAAGCGACTGGATGGAGCCTTGGAAGCAGCCGACGATGAAGGCCAGGATGGCAAAGTCGAGCATCGTGTTGATGAATAAGCCATACAGAGATCCGACAAAGTAACCGCCGATACAGATCGATAGCAGAGTGATCGTCTTATACTTCTTGGAAAGTCTGGCAAAGACCAGCGAACCCATCCAGGCAACGACCTGCGTCAGAAGAAGGAAGATGATCAGAAGAATATCGTTGTTGAGACCGACGGCCTTACCGATCGTGACACAGTTGTCGATGATCGTTCCGACACCGTCGATGTAAAGGAAGAAGGCGATCAGGAAGAAGAAGACTTTCTTATCGTGCCTGATGATCCTTGAGATGGTAGCCAGGATCTTTTTGAAGGCGGCAGCGATGTGCGGCTTGCCTTCAACGTAATTGCGCTGTTTGTAGTTTTTAAGAAGCGGCATCGTGACCATCAGCCACCAGCAGCCGGTGATCGCAAAGGCCAGGATCTTGGACAGCGATTCGGAGATGATGTTGAGCATCAGCGGACCGAGTGCCGCGCAAGCCAGAGACAGCGTGAACGGGATGCAGGAACCGATATAGCCCCAGGCATAACCGTAAGCGGAGACGGCGTCTGATCTTTCATCGCTTGTGACGTCGTTGAGCATCGAATCATAGAAGGTCAGCGATGCCGAATAGAACAGCCTTGTCAGCATGTACATGATCGTGAAGACGACCCAGTTCCAGGCAAAGCCGGTGATGATACACATGGTGACACCGATGAACACTGCGCTCTGGAAGAGGATCTTCCTGGTATCTTTGTGGTCGGCAATGGCACCTAAGGCCGGTCCGACGAGTACGAGTATGACTGTGACACCGGCTTGTACATAGCCCCACATGGAAGTTGCGGTCAGCTGGTTGGCTCCTGTCGCTAAGACCAGGTTGGAGAACCATACCGGGACAAGGGAACATGCCAGCATCGTGAAGGCGGAATTTCCGACGTCATAGAGTACCCAGGAGAATTCCTCCGGGGTCAGATCCTTGAAGATCTTGGACTGATTCAGTTTTTTGAATAAGCCGTTCATAAATACTAACTCCTTAAATAATTATTAAATGTTCTGTTCTGTTTTATAATTCAGTTCTTCGTCATACGGAAGGACTTTGATCGAGTCATCTTCCGGGTCGAAGTCATTATCAAAATATATACATAATTCACTGCCTGTTTTTAAAGCGTTCATGAGGTCTTTGACAAGGACTGGGTAAAGCTTTAAGGCATCGGCACGTAGCTTATCGAGACGCAGGTTGGAATCCTTGCAGGAAGGATGTTCGCTGGTCTGTACGAGCAGGTCGCGGTAATCTTTGAGACCGACAGCATTGAAGAACCTTGCCATATTCTTTCTCTTGAAATCGGAATGGCAGACAAGGATATGGATCAGCAGGTGATGATAACGGCAGGTGCGGTAGATCTGCTTCTGATCGAACGGGAAGAAGCGGGCGATGATCGCGGCATCTTTCTTATCCGGCTTGAGGGATTCGGCACGGTCGGTCAATGCGACGTTCCTGCCGTCAAGGCGCATCATATGTCCGTCATATTCGGCTTCGATCTTGTTATGCGAAAGATCGTTGCTTACCGCATCCTTGCGGTTGACATAGCCGTGGCACTTCGAGTCGAGCGTATAGTGGGAAAGAAAACCGAGGATATACGATAACATAGCCTCCTTGTCATTAGGGTTTTCGTTATAGACTCTCACGCATTCGTTGAAGAACTCTCTGCCCGGCTTATGGTGCATGGCGGAGCCGTATCTCGGTAATTCCTTGTGGGTCAGATCATAAAAAAGGATGTCCGGACCGTGAACTCCGAAGTCATAGATCTCACGATGATTGTTGATGACGTTCTGTAATTCTTCGGGAAGCGTCTTGATGCAGTCGCTTCCGAAACGCCAGTGTGCATAAGTTGTAGGCATATCTAAAGAATATTTTATCACATAATCTGAAAAGGCTTTCATAATTGAGAGATGTTTCGGTCAATTGAATTGCAGGGTGAGATTAGCGGATGTTAACATATCTTTGCGAAAAGGAGCAATCTAACATATGTCAAATTTCTATGATTATTCGATACTGTCCGCAAAGGGCGAAGAAGTAAAGATGGCCGATCTCAAAGGCAAGGTCGTCATGGTCGTCAATACAGCTACCGGCTGCGG
>JAZQIF010000164.1:0-18991 GCA_045540935.1 Erysipelotrichaceae bacterium
CATAAGCGAGAAACCCAAATTTGGTAGGGGAACCTGCAATAACGAAATGAAGTGATTTGCGGGGCACATTGTGCAGATAAATGATTGTCCAGTACAGAACATGGCTTATTCGATGTTATTTTCCTAAAAGACCGCTTGGTCTTTTTTCTAAATCATCAAACTTGAAAAATAATCAAGCTTTTGTATAATCATGAAGGAAAGATAGTGTGTTAAAATAGTTTTATGAATCTACCTAACAAATTGACTTTATTCAGAATCGTTCTTGTGCCGATCGTAGCCCTCGTATGGCTCTTCCCGTACTCTGAAGCAGGGATGGAAATCGGCAGTTTTACTGTTGGAAATGTTACGATCCCGTATCTCAATGTGATCGTTGCCGCTTTATTTGCCATCGCATCTTTCACCGATTATCTCGACGGCAATATCGCCAGAAAGAACAATCTGGTCACGACCTTTGGCAAATTCGCCGATCCGATCGCTGACAAGTTATTGGTCAACATGATGCTTCTCATACTTTCGTATAAGCATCTGATCCCGCTTGTCTGCTGCATCCTGATGATCTTGAGAGACATCGTCGTTGACGGCTGCAGGATGCTGGCGGCACAGAAGGGCGTCGTCGTTTCGGCCGGCATGCTCGGTAAGCTCAAGACGTTCTTGCAGATGATCACGATCGTTCTGATACTTGCCAACAACTTCCCGTTCGAGATGTGGTATATCCCGGTGGATGAGATCCTGATCTGGTTCACAACATTCATTTCCGTAGCCGGCGGATACTCATATTTCATGCAGGTAAAAGATTTTATTTTCGAATCGATGTAGGTATCGGCCGATTTTTTGCAAATAATGTAATAGGAGGTATATTTCATGGCTAAGAAAGAAGAAGTCAGCGAAATTACAAAAGATAAAAAAGAACAACTACTGAATGAAGCTCTCAAAGCAATAGAAAAACAATACGGCAAAGGTTCCATCATGAAACTCGGCGAACATGCCGATGTCGATGTCGATGCGATCTCTACCGGTTCTCTGGCGATCGACTATGCCTTGGGCGTAGGGGGTCTTCCAAAAGGCAGGATCATCGAGATCTATGGTCCGGAATCTTCCAGTAAGACGACTCTGGCTTTGCAAGCCATCGCCGAATGTCAGAAGGGCGGCGGCAAAGCTGCTTTCATCGATGCGGAACATGCCATCGACCCAAGATACGCCAAAGCACTCGGTGTCGATGTCGATGAACTGATCCTTTCCCAGCCGGATTCCGGTGAACAGGCTCTCGAGATCGCCGAAGTACTGATCAAATCCGGTGCGATCGATCTGATCGTCGTCGACTCGGTCGCAGCGCTCGTACCGCAGGCGGAACTCGATGGCGAGATGGGCGATTCCAATATCGGTCTGCATGCCAGACTGATGTCCAAGGCGATGCGTAAGCTGGCCGGCGCAATGAATGCCAATTCCTGCACGACGATCTTCATCAACCAGCTCAGAGAAAAAGTCGGTGTCATGTTCGGCAATCCGGAAACTACGACCGGTGGACGTGCTCTGAAGTTCTATGCGACGATACGTATCGAAGTCAGGAAGTCCGAAGCGATCAAAAACGGCCAGGAAGTCATCGGCAACAAGGTCAATGTCAAGGTCGTCAAAAACAAAGTCGCTCCGCCGTTTAAGACCTGCCAGGTCGAGATCTACTATGGCGAAGGCATCTCGCATCTTTCCGAAGTCATCAATATGGGCGTCGAACTCGGGATCATTGAAAAATCCGGTTCCTGGTACGCTTATAACGGTGAAAAGATCGGTCAGGGTTCCGATGCCGTAAGAGCTTATCTGCAGGCAAATCCGCAGATCGATGAAGCCATCACGGAGCAGATCAAAGAAAAAATGTTCAAAAAAGATGAGGACTGATCCCTCATTTTTTTCTGCATGAACGGGATAAGCGGCGGACAACTTGAGGTTGTGCAAAATAGTCTAATATAGTATAATTTGAAGGGTTAAAAACCTGTAATTTAGTTACGAAATGGAGGTATAGATATGGAATTTAATGTACTTTCCATTTTTATCGGATTAGTTGTGGGGGCTGCCTTGGTCTTGCTGTATAACTCTGCTGTCGGCAAGAACGCCAAGAAAGAAGCTCAGAAAATCTTAGATGAAGCAAATAATCAAGCTAAAAACACTGTTAAACAAGCCGTTTTGGATGGCAAGACACAGGTCTATGATCTGAAACTGCAGGCAGAAAAGGAGATCAAAGAAAAAAGAAGCGAAGTTCAGGACCATGAAAACAAGCTTCAGAGAAGAGAAGACTCTTTGAATTTCCGTGATGAGAATTTAACACAAAAAGAGCGTAAATTAGATGAAAAACTAAGAAAAGCAGAAGATAAAGCTGCTCAACTAGATAAAATGGAAGAAGAACTGCAATCCCGGATCGACGGTCAGATTGCAATTTTAGAGCGTGTATCCAACATGTCAAAAGAGGAAGCACGTTCTGAACTGATGGAAGTTGTCGAATCAAAGATGGCTGATGAAGTTGCCGCTTACATTCGTGAAAAAGAAGAAGAAGCAAAGGAAACTGCAGCCGAAAACGCCAGAGAGATCATCGCAACCGCCATTCAGAGATATTCTCAGGATGAAACCTTAGAGCGTACAGTTTCTGTCGTTGCACTTCCTTCGGAAGAAATGAAGGGCAGGATCATCGGCAGAGAAGGCAGAAACATCCGTGCGATCGAACAGGCGACCGGTGTTGACCTGATCATCGATGATACACCGGAAGCGATCACCGTTTCATGTTTCGATCCGATCCGCAGAGAGATCGCAAGATTATCTCTGGAAACTCTGATCAGAGACGGCCGTATCCAGCCGGGCAGGATCGAAGATGTCGTTGAAAAGACAACGAAAGAAATGAACCGCAACATCCAGAAGTACGGTGAAGACGCCTGCTTCAAGCTGCAGATCGGCAAGATCGACAAGGAACTTGTCAAGCTGATCGGCAGAATGAGATACAGATATTCTTATGGCCAGAACGGCCTTGAGCATTCCATTGAAGTCGCATCGTTTGCCGGTATGATGGCAGCCGAATTAGGCCTGAATCAGAACCTGGCAAAGCGTGCCGGTCTCTTGCATGATATCGGTAAGGCTGTCGACTTCGAACAGGAAGGCACCCATGTCGAACTTGGTGCGAACCTTGCCAAGAAGTACGGCGAAAGAAAAGAAGTCATCAATGCGATCGAATCGCACCACGGTGATGTGCCGGCTGACAACCTGATCTCGAATCTGGTCGCTGCTGCCGATACGCTTTCTGCCGCCAGACCTGGCGCAAGATACGAAGGTATCGAAAATTACATCAACCGACTTGAATCATTGGAAAAGATCGCCAGCGACTTCGACGGTGTTGAAAAGGCATATGCGATCCAGGCCGGCAGGGAAGTCAGAGTCATGGTCGTCCCTGAAAAGGTCGATGATAACAAGTGTACGATGATCGCCAGAGCGATCAAAGAGCGCATCGAAAACGAACTCACTTATCCTGGACAGATCAAAGTAACGGTCATCCGTGAAATGAGAGCTCAGGAAACAGCAAAATAATGAGGATCTTATTTATCGGAGATATCGTAGGAAAAAGCGGAAGAGACATCGTCTCTTCGCTTTTATATTCTCTGAAAGAAGAATATAAAGCCGATCTTATCATTGCCAATGGCGAAAATGCGGCACATGGAAAAGGGATCACATTCAAGATCTACAGACAGTTTTTAGCCCAGGGCATCGATTACATCACGATGGGCAATCATACCTATTCCAAGGCTGAGATCAATGATCATATGGCGGAAATGGATAAGCTCGTCGTGCCTTACAATCACATCAAGCGAAGCAGTGACAATTACTACAAGCTGATCGAATGTAACGGCATACGCTTTGTATTGACCAATTTACTTGGCAATGTGCTGATCGGGGAGTCTTCCATGGATGCGCCAAGCGCCTTCATTGAAGTCCTCGAACAGACAAAGTCTTTGTCACCGGACTTCTATTTCGTCGATCTGCACGCAGAAACGACCGCTGAGAAGCGTTTGTTTGCCGAATACTTCTGTGATTACACAAAAGTCGTTATCGGCACCCACACGCATGTACAGACAGCAGATGAAGCGATCATCAATGGCTGTGCCTTTATTACCGATGCGGGCATGTGCGGCGCATACGATTCGATCATCGGCAGGGATGTTGAGGAGACCATACAGTTTCACATCAACAAAAAACCGACCCGTTACACGATCGCTGAAGGGCCGGCCATATTCTGCGGAGTACTGATCGATATCGATGAAACCAATAAAATACCTGTTTCCATTGAAAGGATACAGATCAGGCCACATTAAAACCAGGAACTAGTCCTGGTTTATTTGTTTCAATACTTCATCAAGATCCAGTTTGTTTTCATTGAACTGAATGCTGATGGAATCATTTGCATCATAGCGTGGGATGATATGTACATGCGTATGCATGACACTCTGTCCCGCTACTTCATTCGTATTGATCAGGATATTGCATCCTTTGGCGTCGAGGTTTCTGACGGCTCTGGCTGCGATATCCTTTGTTTTTTCCATCAGTCTGCCGAATTCTTCCGCAGGCATTTCAAGGAAATTATCATAGTGTTTCTTCGGCATCACCAGCGTATGACCTTTGGTCGTCTGTGAGATGTCAAGGATCGCTAAGATCTCATCATCTTCATATACTTTCTTGGAAGGGATATTGCCTTCGATGATCGAACAGAAGATGCACATTATTTCAATACCTCGTAAGCGGCAGTCATGATCTCATAGAGATCCTGATCGAAGAATTCGATCTCGTGAGATGTTAAGAAGTAATTTCTGACATCATCCGAAGAGACCGTCGCAGCAAGCAGGTCGACGAATTCATCTCTGAATTCTTCAACGTTTCTTGATTCGACATTCAATACGTAGTACGTGTTCTTTTCGCTGATATTGCCGTTGGCATCCTGTGTGGAAGCCGTATTGATGATGATCGTGGAAAGACCGGTCGTATCCGTAGAATTGAGGTAATCCTTGACCTCATAAGCCAGAGAAGAATCATCATCGGTATAGACAGCGCTTTGCGGAGCATTGTCAGCGTTGTTGTTGACGGCTGCCATATCGAATGTGGAACCGTTGTTTACATCTTCGATGCACTTCTTGGCATCTTCTTCATTGGCGAAGCTGGCCAGCTGCATCTTTACCGGCTTTTTCTCAGCGGACAGTTCATCAAATTTCTGATTGACATACTCTTTGGAAAGTTCCGATAAAAGAAGGGTAGAGATGTAAGATTTCCTGTAGGCATCCAGAGATCCGTAGGAAGAGATGATATAGGATTCATAACCCAGAGACTGGTAAGTCTCGATGAGTTCATCTGCTTGTGCATTGATGGATTCCATGTCGATGCCATCAAGCTTCAATGCGATCTGGTCGATGATGCTGGTAGCGATCGCTTCTTCGCCGGATACTTTCAATGACTTGTACAGATCGTTCTTCGTGTAGTTCGTATTCGGTCCGGTAAAGATGACATCGTCGCCATCAGATAATGTGGAATAATGATTTGCGTTAGAGCAGCCCGCCAGTAACAGGAGGGCAAAAAGAGTGATGATGATCTTTTTCATACTAGTTTTCCTCCAGCTGAGCTTCGATCTGTGCTTTCAGATCTTCATCTTTGGTCTCAAAGCCGAGCTCTGTACCTTTTTCCATAATGGCCTTGATCGCCATCGTCGGGTAGTTGCTCTGAAGATTTGCGATAAAGTAGTAATCATTTAACAGAGCTTCCTGGCTCATTGCCATGTTCTTGATGATGTGGTAACCGAACTGGGAAACGATCGGTTCGGAAACTTCGCCTTCGGCAAGTTCCAGAGACTTCTGCGCGAAGAACTGATCATACATATCTTTGTTTTCTTCTTTGATCATGCCGATGTAACCGCCGTTGGAAGAAGAGGAATCATCCGAGTACATGTAAGCGACATATTCGAATGTGTTGTTCTCATCTGCCAGGGCATCCTGGATCTGCGTGAGCTTTTCTTTCTGCTCATCGGTCGGATTTGCTTCATAGCCGATGATGTTGTCGTTTTCATCCGTGACCGGAGTCGTATCGCACTTGACTAAGATATGATAGATCAGACGTCCGTTTGTGCCGATGGATTCCGTCAGATAGGTATCCGCATTGGCAGCGACATAATCCTT
The DNA here is from genome assembly GCA_045540935.1 of Erysipelotrichaceae bacterium. GTDB lineage: Bacteria > Bacillota_I > Bacilli_A > Erysipelotrichales > Erysipelotrichaceae > Colivicinus. The sequence goes on from JAZQIF010000164.1 coordinate 6,189, forward strand.
GATCAGCATTTCCTGTTTCTGTGCATCGATGTAATACTGTTTCAGATCATCGATACCGCCGGTATAACCCATGGCCTTCAAAGACTCCAGGACATAGTCTTCCGAATAACGGGAGAGGATGCTGGCAGCCGAATTGGTCGCGTTGGTGTTCATCTCATCTGTGGTTTCATAACCTTCGTTGAAGATAGCACGTTCATATGCGACGACAGCCTGCGAGATACCGCTGCTTTCATAAAGAGAAGCATACAGATCATCCGCATAGACAGGTTCGCCATCAAGCGTATATGCGACATACTTGCCGTCGATCTGTTTGTTATTGACTACGATCTCTCTATTTTTATATGCATCTGCAGCATAGATCCCGACAAAAATGAGCAAGGCAACAGCTACGACGCCTATGAACCAATATTTTTTAATAAGTTCCTTTTTGTCCATAAAAAACCTCCAAACGTTATATATTATAAGCGTTTCGATCTTTGAATACAATTTGAACCTTTAAAGTTCACGTAAAATTCAGAATGAATAATAAAATAACCTTATTTAATGTTAGGTGTTATAATTCGAGATGGTGGTGAATATGAAAACATTAGAAATCAAAGATCTCCACGTCAGTGTCGGAGAAAAAGAAATACTGAAAGGCATCGATCTGACGGTCAATACCGGTGAGATCCATGCGATCATGGGCCCGAACGGCAATGGCAAGTCGACGTTGCTGTCAACGATCATGGGCCATCCGGCTTATACGGTTACTAAAGGTTCCATCTATTTTGATGGGGAAGATGTCCTGGAGATGAGCGTCGATGAACGTTCCAAGAAGGGACTGTTTTTAGCGATGCAGTACCCGAAAGAGATCGCCGGCGTGACCAATTCCGATTTTTTAAGGGCAGCGATCAATGCAAGACTGGAAAAGAATATATCCTTATTCAAATTCATCAAGGCGATGGAATCCAATATCTCCAAGCTGAAGATGAAAGAAGACCTCGCACACCGTTTCGTCAATGACGGTTTTTCCGGCGGTGAAAAGAAGAGGAATGAGATCCTGCAGATGATGATGCTGCATCCGGATATCGCGATGCTCGATGAGATCGACTCGGGTCTCGATGTCGACGCAATAAAGCTTGTTTCCGATGCCATACATCAACTCAAAGATGAGACGGATCTGGGTCTGATGATCGTATCTCATTACGAGAGATTCTTCACGATGATCAAACCGACGCATTCCCATGTCATCGTCGACGGAAGGATCGTCGTCGAAGGCGATGATGAACTGGTCTACAAGATCGATTCCGACGGATATGACTGGTTATATGATGAACTTAAGATACAGCCGGTCAAAGAAAGCCGTCCTTTGGTCTATTCCTTAGGCACCTGTGCTAGAAATCCGCGAGGTAAAAATGCCTAAGAAGATCATTGAAGACGAAAAGGAAGTCCTCATCGATTCTTCGATGACCATCGTACTCAACAGCGATAAGATCAACCTGAAATACGACCTTAAAGACGGCGATTACAAGATCCTCATTTATAACGACTATAAAGGCGATCTTGTCTTATGTGATGAAGGACAGATCATAAACAGCAGCGTACAGATCAATTATCTGCAGCTGGATGCCTATGATCTGAAACAGGAATCCAAAGTCTTTGTCGAAAAGGGTTCTTCTTTAAATGTCAATACGACCTATCTTGGAACAGGGAAAAAGGATGTCATCTTCGATCTGTACAACAACGGATCGGATTCTTCGATCGACATCTACAACAATATCGTCTGTCTGGATGATGCGGATTTTTCGATGGACTGCATCGGGACGATCATCAAAGGCGCAAAACGTTCCAAGTGTCATCAGTCGACCCACTGTCTGACCATCGATTCGCCGAAAAAGGCGAGAGTACTTCCGGTACTCAACATCGATGAGAACGATGTTGAAGCATCCCATTCTCTGGCCAGCGGTACGATCGATGAAGAGATCCTGTTTTATATGAATTCGAGGGGCCTCGATAAGAAAGAGGCTCTCAACCTGATATTGAAATCCTACCTGATGCCAAGTGATGATTATTATGAGGCTTTTGAAGATGGCAGACAGATCCAGGAAAGTGCTATAGCAAAGGTGGATCAGATATGTTCGATGTAGAAAAGATCAGAAAAGACTTCCCGATGATCACCAATCATCCCGATCTCATCTATTTTGATTCGGCTGCGACTTCTTTCAAGCCAAGATCGGTCATCGATGCGGTCATCGACTATTACGAATACAATAACTGCAACATCCACAGAGGAGATTATGATATCTCTTTTGCGGTATCCAAAAAATATGACGATACCAGAAAGACGATCGCCGGGTTCATCAATGCCGATCGTCCGGAAGAGATCGTCTATACCTATGGAGCGACTTCTTCGCTCAACATCGTCGCCATCAATTTCGGAAAGAAATTCCTCAAAAAAGGCGATGTTATATTGACAAGTGAAGTCGAACATGCTTCCGATATACTCCCGTGGTTCAAAGCTGCCGAGGCAAGCGGTGCTGTCATCAGATATATACCGTTCCCGAAGAGTGGGAAGTTCGATCTTGAAGCCTATGAAAAGTGCTTTGAAGATGAAAACGTTAAGATCGTCGCTTTGCCGTATGTTTCCAATGTTCTGGGCTACATCTATCCGATGAAGCAGATCGCTGCGATCGCCCATAAACTTGGAGCTTATATCGCAGTGGATGGCGCACAGGCGGTCCCGCATATCAAAGTGGATGTCAGAGACCTGGATATCGATTTCCTGTCTTTCTCATCTCACAAGATGCTGGGTCCCGGCGGTGTCGGCGTCTTATATGGAAAATATGAACTTCTCAACCAATTGGATCCGATCTTCTATGGCGGGGGAGCCAATGCCAGATTCTATCCGGACTGTTCGATCATCTTAAAGAACACGCCGGAAAAATTTGAAGCCGGAACACCGGATATCGAAGGAGTACTCGGTTTAGGCAAGGCGATCGAATACCTGGAAGAACTGGGTATGGACAACGTGGAAGCTTATGGCAAGCAGCTTGCCGATTATTTTATAAGCAGACTTGAAGAATTGGATAATGTGACCGTCTACAATCACGGCGCAGAGGCCGGTATCGTGACATTCAATGTCAACGGCATCTTTGCGCAGGACGCAGCCGGTTACTTCAATAAGCAGGGCATCGCCGTCAGGACAGGCAACCATTGTGCCAAGATGCTCGATCAGATCATCGGCGTAAACGAGACGATCCGCGCTTCGATGTATATCTACAATACGAAGCAAGAGATCAATAAGTTCGTCGAAGTGATCAAAGAAACGACTTTGGAGAAATGTGTGGATAGTATATTATGATGGACAAAGAGATCAAAAGAGAGATCATGTTGGATCACTACAATCACCCGAACAACAAGCAGACGGTAAACGATGAGCGTTACAAGTCTGTTCATAATGCTTCGGATTCCTGCATCGATGACATCACGGTGTTCATGCTGGCGGAAAACGGTACGATCAAAGATGTCAAATTCGACGGCATCGGCTGCACGATCTGTACAGCTTCGACCGATATCATGTGCGATCTTGTCACCGGCAAGGATCTTTCCGAAGCGAAAGCGATCATCAATGAATATTACAAGATGGTCGATGAAAAGCCTTTTGATGAAGATACGCTCGAAGAAGCGAATGCTTTCGATACGCTTTATCAGCAGGCAAACCGCATCAAGTGCGGTACCATCGGCATCCGGGCAATCGAGGATCTGATCAATGAATACGACAAATAAGGACATCTTACAGTCGCAGGACGATTACAAATACGATTTCAAAGATAAGGATGTCACGATCTTTTCGACCGGCAAGGGCTTGTCGGAAGAAGTCGTAAGAGAGATCTCGGCAGCCAAAAATGAACCGGACTGGATGCTGGAACTGCGTTTGAAGGCCTATCACAAGTTTTTAGAGATGCCGCTGCCCAAATGGGGACCGGACCTCAGTGAGATCGACTTCAATGATTTTACGTATTACAAGAAACCGTCCGAGCGTGTCGAGAAGACCTGGGATGCCGTTCCCGAGACCATCAAGAACACGTTTGAAAAGCTGAAGATCCCTGAGTCCGAACAGAAATTCCTGGCCGGCGTCTCCACCCAATACGAGTCGGAAGTCGTCTACCACAACATGCTGGAAGAAGTGGAATCAAAAGGTGTCATCTTCTACGATACCGATACCGCTTTGAAGAAGTGTCCGGAACTGTTCAAAGAATACTTCGGCAAGGTCGTATCCTATGCCGACAACAAGTTTGCAGCCCTCAATACGGCAGTGTGGTCGGGCGGATCCTTCATCTATGTGCCGAAAGGCGTAAAACTGGAAAAGCCGCTTCAGTCCTACTTCCGTATCAACTCCGATCAGATGGGTCAGTTTGAAAGAACACTGATCATCTGTGAAGAGGGAAGTGACTTGCATTATGTGGAAGGGTGTACGGCACCGAAATATTCCAACGACTCCTTACACGCGGCAGTCGTTGAGATCTATGTCAAGAAAAATGCCAAGTGCCGTTATTCGACCGTCCAGAACTGGTCGGCAAATATCCTGAATCTGGTCACCAAGCGCACGCTCGTCGAAGAAAACGGCGTCATGGAATGGATCGACGGAAATGTCGGTTCCCATATCAATATGAAATATCCGGCTTGCGTACTGGCAGGTGAGAACGCCAAAGGCGTATGCATCTCGATCGCTGTCGGTTCGTTCAAACAGATACAGGATGCCGGCGCCAAGATGATCCATCTGGCTCCGCATACCTCTTCGACCATCATTTCCAAATCTTTGGCCAGAACAGGCGGCAAAGTCAACTACCGCGGCATGGTCTCGATGTCGGAAAAGGCACAGTATTCCAAGGCCAAGGTCGAATGTGACACGCTGATCTTGGATGATATCTCATCTTCGGATACGATCCCGACCAACATCATTTCCAACAACACTTCGACGATCGAACATGAGGCGACGGTCTCCAAGATCTCGGAGGAACAGCTGTTCTATCTGATGTCAAGAGGCCTGTCCAAGGAAGATGCGACACAGATGATCATCCTAGGCTTCATCGAACCGTTCACCAGAGAACTGCCGATGGAGTATGCGGTCGAATTGAATCAGTTACTTAAGATCAACATGGAAGGGGCTATCGGTTAGTCCCTTTTTGTTATAATGAGTTTATGTATCTGCTGGAAGTCTATGTCACCAATGCCTCGCTCAATATCAATCGGCCTTTCACATATCTCAGTAATGAAAAGGTCGATCTTTATTGCCGTGTCAGAGTATCTTTTCATAACGCAGACAACCTGGCCATCGTATCGGCATGTACATATACCGACAAAGATCTGATAACAATAAAAGAAGAACTCGGCTATGAGCCATTGTTTATCCTGTCTGTCGTAGATGAAGAGCCAGTCTTATCCAAAGAACTCTTCGATCTGGCGTTCTGGCTTTCCAAGACGACTATTTCGCCTTTGATCAGCTGTCTCAATTCGATGCTGCCAAAGGCCTTGAAGACTTCAAAGAAACATTCTTCTCCTAAAATGGTCTCCAAGTTCCATAAATACGAAGGAGATTTTACGCCGACCAAACGGCAGAAAGAAGTCTATGATCTTCTATATGAAGGAATACCTGCCCCTGAGGCAAGAAAGATCTCTCCTTCGATCATCAGCAAGCTCCTGTCTATAAACGCGATCGAAGAATATGAAGAAGAAGCCGTCTATACCAATAAGCAGATCGCTTCTTCCGCATTCAAAACTTTGACGTCCGCCCAGCAGGAAGCTTACGAAAAGATCCTTTCGACCGATAAAAACGTATCCCTGTTATTCGGTGTGACGGGATCGGGCAAGACGGAAGTCTATCTGCATCTGGCAAGACATTATCTTTCCCTTGGCAAAGACGTACTGATCCTGGTGCCGGAGATCTCTCTGACACCGCAGATGATCGAACGCGTCAAACAGAGATTCGATGACGCCGTCTTTTATCATTCCGAGCTTTCCGATCAGGAACGCTACGAACAATACAAGCGCGTGCGAAACAAGGAAGTTCGTATCGTCGTCGGCACAAGAAGCGCGATCTTTTTACCGTTTCACGATCTTGGACTCATCATTATCGACGAGGAACATGATTCTTCTTACAAGCAGGATTCCGTTCCTTGTTACCATGTCAAAAACGTGGCTTTCAAAAGGGCGATCGATCACCATGGCAAAGTATTGCTGGCATCTGCGACGCCGTCTCTGGAATCCTATACCAGGGCTCTGCGCGGTGATTATCAGTTATTACAGTTAAAAGACAGGATCAACCATACGCTTCCCAAGATCGAGATCATCGATCTCAATAAGGAAGTCCGGAATCATTCTTCCTACATCATCACAAGACCCTTGAAGGAAGAGATCGGAAGATGCCTTGAACAGGGCAAACAGGCCATCATCCTTTTGAACCGACGGGGGTATTCGCCGATCGTCAAATGCGGGGAATGCGGTTCGACCCTGATGTGTCAGGATTGCGATACGCCGCTCAACTATCATAAAGATGAGGATGTTTTGAAATGTCATCAGTGCGGACGCACCTATAAAAGGATCGACAGATGCCCGAACTGCGGCCATAAGCCGCTCTTATATTACGGATTCGGTACCAAAAAGGCTGAAGAAGAGCTGCAGAAGCTCTTTCCTGCGGCAAAGATCGAACGGATGGACCGTGATTCCACCTATAAAAAAGGAGCCCATGAGGCCATTTTAAAGCGCTTTGAAGCCCATGAGGCAGACATTCTTTTAGGAACGCAGATGATCGCCAAAGGTCTGGATTATCCCGATGTCACACTGGTCGGGATATTAAATGCCGATGCCGGTCTGATGCACCAGGATTACAATTCCGCGAAAGTGACTTTCGATCTGCTGATGCAGGCATCCGGACGTTCCGGCAGGGCAGACCACGAAGGAAAAGTTCTGATACAGGCCTTCAATCCCGATCATTATGCGATCAAAGCCGTCCTGTCGCAGGACTATACCTATTTCTATAACATCGAGATGAATTATCGAAACAAGACCAAGTATCCGCCATATTCTCACATCGTCGAGATCCTTCTATCCGATAACGACGAAAGAAAGATACAGGACTGTGCCCAATACCTTTATGAAAAGATCAAAGATCTGCCATTCAAGGTCTATAAGCCATACGAACTGGGCAGATCCAAGGCTTTGTATCGTTACAGGCTCTTGCTGATGGACAAGGATCTTTTATCACTTCTGAAGAAGACCAACGAAGTCATTCACAGTTACATCGCTGATAAGAAACATGCCCGTGTTAAAATTGATGTTGACCCATTATATCTGGAGTAAAAATGAATCAAAGAGAGCTCGCATTAAACATCTTATATATGACGATCAAAGAGGAATCTTATTCCAATCTTTTAATGCGAAAGGAACTGAATAAGATACCGGCGATCCAAAGAGGTTTCGTCACAAATCTTGTCAACGGCGTTCTTCGAAACTATGAACTCTTATGTTACCAGTTTGAAGATGAGGCCAAGACGTCGACTTCTTTACGTCTGAAACTCTTATTATGCATGGCTTTGTTTGAACGTTTCTATCTGAAAGAGAAGGATTATGCCGTCAACAACGAGTATGTGAAGCTCGGCAAAAACAAATATGAACGCTCGTTCATCAATGCGATCTTACGCAAATGTGTCCATATCAGAACTTCTCAAGAAGGCTATATCAACGCTTCGCTTCCCAAATGGATCTATTCCTTACTGGAAAAACAGTATGAGGCAGAAGATCTGGCGAAGATCATTGAAGTCTATCATGCGATACCGAAGGTCTGTTACAGGATAAACAAATCCCGATGCAGCTATGAGGATCTCAAGGATCTGGATATCGAGATCCTGAATGAAGACATCTTCATTTCCAAAAACAATCTTCTTGATTCCAAAGAATATGAAAAAGGGTATTTCTATATCCAGGATGTCAATTCGGCTTCGTTATATAGGAACCTCGATCTTGAAAAGGATGATCATGTATTGGATGTCTGCTGCGCACCGGGATCAAAGCTCTTCAATTGCCTTGACATCGCCGATCCGAAAAACTGCTATGCCAATGACATCCATGAGAATCGGGTAAAACTGATTCAAAAGATGGCGGAAAAGCTCGGCTTTGAAGGCATCACATATCTCAATCACGACGGCAGGGTATTAAAGGATCATCTCGATCTTCAGTTTGAGAAGATCCTGCTCGATGCGCCATGTTCCGGACTTGGCGTCATCGGCCGAAAACCTGACCTGAAATTCCACGTCAGACCGCAAAGCCTCGATGAACTGGAAAAACTGCAGTATGAACTTCTGGAAAGCATGATGCCGTTATTGAAGACAGACGGTATCCTGTTGTATTCCACCTGTACATTGAATAAGAAAGAAAACGGAAAACTGGTTGCCCGCTTCTTAAAGACACACGAAGACCTGTGTCTGTTAAAAGAAGAGACCATCATCAACGATCTGGGCGACTGTTTCTATTATGCTAAGATGAAGAAGGTGAAGGTATGAGAAGCATTTACGGACTTTCTTTAAAAGATCTGGAAAACTACCTGATCGAAAATTCCATGAAGCCGTTTCATGGCAAACAGATCTTCCGCTGGCTCTATCATAAGCGGGTAAAAAGCTTCGATGAGATGTCCGACATCTCCAAAAAGATGATCGAAAAGCTCAAGGAAGACTTTACGCTGCAGGATCTTGGCATCGTTTCGATGCAGACTTCCAAAGATGGCACGAAGAAGTTTTTGTTTGAAATGGATGACGGATCTTTAGTCGAATCCGTTCTGATGGTCTTTGACTATGGCTTTTCGGCCTGCCTATCTTCGCAAGTCGGCTGCAACATGGGCTGTAACTTCTGCGCCTCCGGTCTTTTGAAGAAACAAAGGGATCTCAGGAGCGACGAGATCGTTTCGCAAGCCCTGATGATACAAAGAGAACTCGATAAGGACGGACAGCGTCTTGGCAATATCGTCGTCATGGGAACGGGCGAACCGTTCGACAACTACGACAATGTCATGAAGGCGATGTCGATCATCAATGAGCCGTTAGGACTTGAGATCGGTGCCAGACATATCTCGATCTCCACCTGCGGACTGGTCCCTGGCATCAAGCGCTTTGCCAAAGAGAACCTGCAATACAATCTGGCGATCTCTTTGCATGCACCAAATAACGCCTTAAGGGACACCCTCATGCCGATCAACAAAGCATATCCTTTGGAAGTGCTCTTTGATGCGTTACATGAGTATTGCGAACTCAACAACCGCCGTCTGACCTTTGAATATCTTTTATTAAAGGGCGTCAACGATTCGCCAAATGAGGCAAATCAGATCGCCGAACTGCTCAAAGGCATGAATGCCTACATCAATCTCATCCCTTACAACAAGGTCGATGAGAAAGATTATGAGACTTCATCAGATGAGAACGCACTTCGCTTTTATGATCTGTTAAAGAAGCGCAACGTGGCAGTCACGCTGCGTCAGAAAAAAGGCGACGATATCGATGCCGCCTGTGGCCAATTGCGGGCAAAAACATTAAAATAAGTTTATGGAATATTTTTGTGTGACAGACACCGGTCTCGTCCGAGAAAAGAATCAGGACTCCTACCTGGCCGTATCCAACAGCTACGGCGATTTTTTAGTGCTGGTCGCTGACGGGATCGGCGGAGGAAAAGCAGGGGAAGTCGCCAGCGGCGAGACCATAAAATACTTCGATGATCTTTTCAAGGGATCGGGTCCTTTCGAAAATATCGAAGATGGCATCAGCTACATCCGTTATCACATCTCCTGTGCCAACAGGCACATCTATGAGCTCTCATCCCGCTATGAAGAATATGCCGGCATGGGCACGACTCTTACCGGCATCCTGATCACCTCACACGGCACGATCTCGATCAACTGCGGCGATTCGAGGGTCTATGGTTATATCGATGATCTATCCATCCATCTGACGATCGACCACACGCTGGTCAATCAGATGTTAGAGAAGGGACAGATCACTTACGAAGAATCATTGAATCATCCAAAGAAGCATTATCTGGTCAAGGCGATCGGCATCTTCCCGGTCGTCACGCCGGATGTCCATAAAGTCAAAGATATGGAATACTATCTTGTCTGTTCCGACGGATTACATTCCTATGTCAGCGATGAGGAGATCGCAAAGATCGTCATCGACAAAGACAAGTCCGTCGAAGAAAAGTGCATCGATCTGAAAGACCTCGCCTTGCTGAAAGGCGGTTTTGACAACATCACGATCGTTTTAGTGAAGAGGTGAACATGTCGGAATATATCGGTAACAGATACAGGATCGTAAAACTGATCGGCAGGGGAGGCATGGCAGATGTCTATCTTGCTTACGATGTCATCTTGAAAAGAGAAGTCGCAGTCAAAGTATTGAAGTCCGATATGGCAGACGACGACACCGCTTTGGAACGCTTCAAACGCGAAGCCGGTGCCGTCACTCAGCTTTCCCATCCGAACATCGTCGATGTCTATGATGTCGGTGATGAAGGTGACCGCCATTATATCGTCATGGAATATATCAAGGGTTACACCTTGAAACAGCTGATCAAGAAAAGAGGACCGATCCCATACAAGGAAGCGGTCTGGATGATGAAACAGCTGGCCGGGGCACTGATGGAAGCTCATCGCAACAACGTCATCCACCGCGACGTCAAATCGCAGAACGTCCTGATCAAGGATGACGGCACGATCAAGCTGTCTGACTTCGGTATCGCTTTGGCCAACGGGGCGATGCAGATCACCAAGAAAGATTCCGTACTGGGTTCCGTCCATTATCTGGCTCCGGAACTATCCAGAGGCAAACAGGCCTCCATGCAGTCGGACATCTATTCCTTAGGCATCGTCTTTTACGAACTGCTGGTCGGTGATGTGCCATACAAGGCCGACAATCCGGTCCAGGTCGCGCTGATGCATATCAAAAACGAGATCCCGTCCGTCCGTTCCATCAATCCGGAGATCCCGCAGTCTGTCGAAAACATCGTCATCAAGGCAACCGCCAAAAATCCGGCGGACCGTTATAAGAACATCGCGCTGATGCTGCAGGATCTCAACGACTGCCTGAAAAAAGAACATCGCAACGATCCGAAGATCTCGCTCAAGGAGAAAACGAGCCGTTCCAAGAAAGAGAACGTACATATCTCCAAGCTTTCCGATAAGAAAGATGAGACCAGGGCAAGTTTCTTCTCCAAGGCGTTCCTGATCTTTGCATCGCTGATATCGATCGTCGTACTGCTCATGGTCCTGTTCCTGACCGGCATCATCGGCAACCGTTCGCGCTTCGTCACGGTGCCCGATCTTACCAATTACACGGTGCAGGAAGCCAAAGACCTCCTGGCACAGAAGAATCTGGAAGTCGATGATTCCCGTATTACCTGGGTGCTTTCCGATACGATACAGAAAGATCACATCATCTCATCCAATCCTCTGGCCAACGAGGAAGTCGAGATCGGCACCAAGATCAAACTGACGGTCTCTAACGGCTTGTATTCGGTCTTAGGCAATTATGTAGGCAGGAACTACGAATCGGTCAGAGATGAGCTCAATTCGCTCAATTTCAACGTCAAACTCGTTCCAGTGGAATCTGACTACGAAGCAGGGCTCGTCACTGAGCAGTCGCTTCCGGAAGGCACCAAATACGATGCCTCACAGAACAACGAGATCACCATCAAGTATTCGATGGAAAACAAGGAGATCATCCTTGCCGATCTGATCGGCTGGGATATCGCCAGAGCAACAGAATATCTCGAAGAAAACAACGTCAATTTCGTATTATCGGAAGAAGACCGTTCTTTCTTTACTGAAGAAGAACTGCTCAATTCCGATGTCAATAAAGTAGTTAAGACATCTCCGGAACTTGGCAAAGCCTTCAATACGACAGATGATCTCAGCGTCGTGATCTATTACTATACGGTAAGGGAGGGAGAATAATGATCATAGCACCGTCTCTGTATTCCATGCATTTCGATCATTTCAAGGAAGAAATGGATGCGCTGAACGAAAGTGTCGAATGGATCCACTTCGATGTCATGGACGGCCATTTCGTGCCGAACCTGACCTTCGGACCCGGTATCTTAAAGACAGTACGACAGAACAGCGAGCTGTTCCTCGATGTCCATCTCATGGTTTCCGATCCGGATTATTATTCCGATATCTTCGCCAAAGCGGGTGCCGATTCGATCATCTTCCACTACGAAGTCTACAATGATACCGATAAGTGCATCAAACTCATCGACAAGATCCACGGGATGTACCTCAAGGCGGGCATTTCCGTACGTCCGGGTACCGATATCTCGCTGATCGAACCGTTATTGGATAAGGTCGATATCTTCTTGCTGATGTCGGTCGAGCCGGGATTTGGCGGACAGTCCTTCATTCCGGGATCCATCGACCGCTTGAAACAGGTCAGTGAATATAAAAAACAACATGATCTTGATCTCATCATCGAAGTCGACGGCGGCGTCAGTGACCGCAACGCTCATGAACTGCTGTCCTGCGGTGCAGATTCGCTTGTTGCCGGATCGTTCATCTTCAACGGTGATATCCGAGATAATGTTGCCAAACTGAGAAAATGTGAATAGGGGAGCGATCCCTTATTCTTTTTATATGCAGTGAATAATCAATAAAAAAACTTCCTTTCGGAAGTTATGCTGCCTTTGCCTGATTTTTTAAAGTTCTAAGTGCGCGGGCAGAAACGCGAACCTTCTTTGGTTTACCATCAACCATCATTGTAACGGTCTGAAGATTTACATTCCATTTACGG
>JAZQIF010000165.1:0-41837 GCA_045540935.1 Erysipelotrichaceae bacterium
CTTCCGGTATGGACCTTCATCCAAAGGAAGTCTGTTCTTGTCTTATCAGTAAACTGTTTCTGATCATTTCTGACGATCGAAGAAGACGACGCTGATGACTTTTTTGCTTTCATGATCATAGACGACACCGATCAGCCTGTCTTTGTTCTGCGGATCTTCATAGATGTCTCCATACAGACCCGTGAAAAAGCTTGACGGCTCACCCCAATTCTCACGTATCGTTTCCTGATCGATATCCGAAAGTTTCTTTTTCGCATCCTCTTCGGACAGATCAAAGACTCTGTCCAGAGACGGGATCGCTGAACAGGCGCAAAGAAGAAGTATGGAAACAAGACACAGAAGCTTTCTCATCAGATTCATTTTATCAAAGTCTATGGACATCCGGGCCTGTGAAAACAGATAATGAAGGTATGGAAAAGGCGAAGATCCTGATCGTCGGCTCAGGCTGGCGTTCCTTGTACTATGTCCGTATCATCAAGGCTCTGTCACAGTATTTTGAGCTGGCAGCGATGTTATGCCGGACAGAAGAAAAGGCCGATCATATGACAAAGACTTATGATATCGTAACTTCGCTATCCGTTGAGGAATGTGAGGCCATGCGTCCGGATCTTGTCGTCGTTGCGGTCGATAAGGCCCATATCGCTGAGACCGTCACGCATTGGGCAAAGAAAGGCTTCACAGTCCTTGGGGAAACGCCGGCAGGAATGGATGTCGAAACGCTGAAAAATCTGTGGGATCTTCATGTTTCGGGACATAAGATCTTCTTTGCCGAACAGTACCACCTCTATCCCGCCAATATCGCTAGACTCAAGATCCTTAAAGAAGGATACATCGGCGAGGCACATTATCTGTATCTGTCGCTGGCTCACGAATACCACGGCATCTCTTTGATGCGCAGGTTCTTGAATATCGGCAATGATGTTTCCTTTACGGTCCGGGCTCGACAGTTCTGTTTTCCCACAAGGGAGACTTACGACCGCTATCATCACTTCACCGATCCGCTCATCTCTTTGAAAAAACGGACCCTTGCCTTATTTGAATTTGAAAACGGCAAAATCTGTGCCTATGACTTTGACTCCGAGCAGTACCGCTCGCCGATCCGCCATGATTCTTATAAGATACAGGGCGCCAAAGGAGAATTATGCAATGACGAAGTCTCCTTCCTCGATGAAAACAATGACGTGCATACATCAAAAATGAACGTACTTTCCCACATCGTCGATACCGGAGATGAAAATCCCAATCTCACCGGCTACGAAGAGATCGAATCGATCACCTTCGACGATAAAACGGTATATGAAGCATCTTTCAAAAACGCCGGATTGTCCCAGGATGAAACGGCGATCGCCCTGCTGCTTTGGCAGATCTTTTCAGGGAAAGAACCCTATCCTTTACAAGATGCCTTACAGGATGCCTACATGGCCATCCTGTTAAGAGAAGCGGTCGAAGAAGACCGCACGATCCGATCCGAAACATTGCCTTGGCAATATTAAAGCTTATAATAAAGGAAGCAGTTATTATGTGTTTTTTCAGAAAAAAGAAAAAGAAGAAAGAGACGAGGGCCTCTCATGAAGACTATGACTTCAAGAGACTCCGCAGAGACGTGGAGACCGAATTCACGGCACAGGGAGCTCTGACCACCGGCGGCTACGGTTACGCCAAAGGTATCGAAGCCCGTCATGCCGATGAAGAAGAACTTCTGAAGATGGCCAAAGAGCTTGGCCTGCGCCTGGACAAATACAAAAAATAAGACAATAGAAAAGGCAGCCTGCAGAGTTTTCATCTTACAGGCTGCCCGCTTCATAGACTTTGTCTTTTTACTGACCGTTACTCTCCTGATAGAATCTGTCGAGATCCTTCTTTAAGAGCGTGTAGATCGCAAGACCCTTCTCGCTCTTGAATTTTCTCACCAGTCCCCGGTAGATGTAATTCTTATCTGCCCGTTTTTCATTTGGGACTTTGTTGAGATATTTGACGACATCTTCGACCTCATTATCCGGATAGTCTTTCAGGACTTCTTTGACTGCCGATAAAGAAACGGCGGTTTTCTTTTCTTCCTTCTTCGTTTCTTTCTTCACCTGTGCTTCCTTGTTTTCGGAAGTTTCTTTCTTCTTCGGCTGCTTCCTGGAAGCGGCCTTTTTCTTTGGCTGCGAGGATGCTTCTTTCTTTTCTTCTTTGAGCTCCTTGTTTTCAGCCTTGACTTCAGCCTTTTCGACAGGCTTCATCTCCCTGCTGGTATCCTTGAGGATGATGCGCTTTTCCGAAGAGATCTGATTGTTGGTCTTGGGATCAGAAGCCGGCTGGTTCTGCGCTTTTGGCTGTGCTTTGGGCTGCGCTGCAGGTTCCGGTTTCTGCTGTGGCTTGACCTGAACGGCTGGCAGCTGGTCTTTGCGCAGTACCGGCAGCTGGCGGTTCTCTTTCTTCTGCTGGTTTTTCTGCGGCATCGCTTCCGCCTTCTTCTTGGAAGACTTTCTGGAAGCTTTGGCTTTCTTCGGAATCTCCGGCTTGGTGTTGATGCGCTTGACATCGTAACCTTCATTGCACCAGTATTCGATGACCGAATCATAACCCGTATCCTGCGATACGACGGTGTAGGAAGAATGTCTGTTCTTGCCGATCAGATAGCCTAAGTAGGAAGACAGATAAAAGTCCAGGGAATTCTTTCCCGGCTTGCATTCGATGATATTGATCTTGTAGCGGTGTTCATCGGTCAATTGCTTCAGAAGCGTGAAGTTCAGGCTCTTGGCATTTTCCGTGACACAGATATAAAGTTCGAACCTCTCATCTTTGGACAGAAGAGAAGTCCAGGTCGACCCGACATTTTCGGAGTCGATCAGTATAGCTGGTAATTTTGAAAATAACATGGTTTTCTCTTATAAATAATTCACATGATTTGGCAGATCAAAATGAGACATCATTTTAAGATCTGCGTCCGGCCTTCCGTTTTCGCATCGAGCTCAAAACGGTTTCGCAACATTTCTTCATACGTCATCACGTCACTGTTCACGACCAAGACCGGTTCTTTGTACATTGAGAGTTCTTCCAGGCTCACACCTAAAAACTCTTCACAGTTGTTGAGATGGAATTCCTGCAAAGCCAGTTTCAGATGATCGTCTTCATCAAGTGTTTTCCCCTCATAGGAACATTCGATCAGCACATCTGTCTTTGCGTCATATACCGCCTTCATGCCTTTTGAAAAAGCGAAGTACTCGGAAGAGCCTTTGGAAAGATAGGATTCCCTCAGAAAGTGATGACAGATCTTGCGCAGCGTACCGCCGTTGACCTCCATCATATAGATCGCATTGTCAAAAGGATAGGCTTCCTTGAAACTCAGATAGTCCACCACCGGGCCGAGTTTCTTCGCCCGGAACGACCCCGTCCCCAACATCATCACATCGAAGCTGGAGTCTTCTTTCATCAAATCGGCAAACAGGTTGGCAAGTTCGCTCTCTTCCTTGCGGGAAGGATGCGACAGCTGCCTTTTGAAAGTCGTAAGGACCTGTTCGCTTTTTAATTTCACCTCACCGGCATAAGCCTCCAGGACCGCTTCCATCATTGCGTCCTTCCGGCAGCTTTCTTCATCGATATCGATGAGTGACCATTCAAAGCTCTGTAATCTGTGTTTCTCAGTATCGATCGCAAGATCGAATCTTCCCAGATGATCGAAACCCGAACCTACCTGTACGATCGGAATACCGTTGACGACCTTCGGTTTCTTCAGCAGCGTATGGGAATGGGCACCGATGATCAGATCGACGCCAAGCTTCGGGTCGATCTTTTCTGCCAGGACCTTGTCCTGGTCATAACCGATGTGCGTCACTAAGACCGTCAGATCGACATCTGTCGTGCGGTAGGCATCCAGGATCGCCCTGATCTCATAGAGGGCGTCATCGACGCGCAGGTAATCGAAGATGAGATCCTCTCCTTTGGCTGATAAGAGGATGTCCGGGGTCACCAGGCCGATAAACATGACTTTCATCCCGTCGATCTCAATGATCTTATACGGATCGAAAAGACGCTTCTTGGAACCCGTGACATACATATTGGCATTGATGATGTCGAAACGGGCACACTTCTCCAGAAACAGCAGATGGGCGATGCCGTAATCGACTTCGTGATTGCCGATGGAAACGACATCCGGTTCCAGCAGATTGATCAGCTCGATCGTCGAGATCCCCTTGAAATCATGATCGATCAGAGATCCCTTGAACAGATCGCCGGCGATCACATAGAGACAATCCTTTTCCGCTTTGCGTATCTCATTGAGTTTTCCCGCAAGAAAACTGATGCCGCCGCTTGATCTCCCGTTTCTCTCTTCGGGATAAAAGGCGCCGTGAAGATCGTTGGAATGTAAGATCGTGAGCTTTTTGATTTCTGCCATTTCTTCAGAGTTTTCCGGCATAAGCCAGGGTCTGCTTCAAAGCGGCATCCTTTTCCACACCGGCCAGACGCAGTTTGTGGGCATAGGCGAGGATCTTTGAGAACGATTCATCGGGCTTGAGCCCCGCATCGATCAGATCTTTGCCTGTGACATGATCTCTGGCCATATACTCCTTGAAGATCTCATAACGCGCAAACAGATAATCGACATCTTCTTTCTTCGCGTGTATCCCTTTGTCGGCAAGGGAAAAATAGATGAGATCCAGAGGTTCAATCGCTTCATCGAACAGCCGGTTGGTGGACTTGATCGAGGCTTTCGCTGCAGCGAGGGAGAAAGGACGCATGTGAAGCGGCGTCATATTGAGGATGTACTTCAAAGGCTCTTTTTCATCCAGGAAACGTCCGATGAAGGTCCTGATCAAAGGAAGACCTTCGATCTCATGACCATAGGCATGGATGCGGCCATTGATCTCTTCGGTCGTAGTGATCTTGCCCAAGTCGTGCGCAAGACACAACAACATGAACCCGTAAGGTTCCTTCACCTTGTCCCGATACATGGCACCTCTGTCTAAGACTTCCATCGTATGCGTGAAGACATCGCCTTCCGGATGATAGATGGGATCCTGCTTCAGACCGATGAGCTCTTCCAGTTCTTTGAACCAGAAGGAGAGCTGATCCATATCTTTGAGACTTGTGAAAAAGATGGATGGCGTGTCTGCCTTGAGCAGTGCCTTTTCAAGTTCCTCTTCCACCCTTTGTTTATGCAGGGTACTTAAGTCGATGGATCTGCATAATTCAAGGGTCCTTGGATCGATGGAAAAACGGAAACGTGCGGCAAACTGTGCGCAGCGAAGCACGCGCAGCGGATCCTCGATGAAGGTCGTCTCATCGACACAGCGCAGGACCCTGTCTTCAAGATCTTTCACGCCGCCAAAGGAATCGATGATCTCCCCCGTAAGGACATCTCTCATCAGGGCATTGATCGTAAAATCACGCCGTCTTGCCGCTTCCTTAAGACCGATGAACGGATCGACATCGACCTCAAAATCCCGATGTCCCTTGCCGATCGCCTTTTCTCTTCGAGGCATCGCGATGTCGATATCGTAACCCTTCAGAGAATAGACACCGAAACTCTTCCCGAAACTGAGCGGTGTCCCAAAGCCCTCCAGGATCTCTCTGAGTTTTTCCGGCGTGATGCCATGGACCTCGATATCGATGTCCTTGTTTTCGACACCCAGAAGAAAGTCACGGACGCATCCTCCGACATAAAAGACTCTGCCGCCTTCTTCCTTCACTTTCTCAGCGATCTTTAAAGCTAAAACGGTCTTATCCATCTGACAGTTCAATTATAATTGAGCAGGCCCTTTCTTTCCAATACAAAAGATCCCGTCAGACGAAACAGGATCTCACTATCCATTGTTTTTCAGCCAGTCTTCCCTGGTCAGCAGATTTGAATGTCCGGTACGGTACTCCTTCATCTGTTTCACCTCGAGATTCTCCGTCGTTCTCTGATAGATGAAACCGAGCTTTTCCTGGACCCGCCTGGAACGCAGATTGCCATCATAATACCCGGCCCAGATCCGCTTCACGCCCAGGTCTTCAAAGCCATGTGCCACTATCCTTTTACCGGCTTCGCTCATATAGCCCTTGCCCCAGTACGGGACACCCAGCCAGTAACCGAGCTCCGCTTCGTCGTCTTCCCTTGCCAGGTCGGAATGGAAATGCAAGGAGATGCTGCCGATGACTTTACGATCTTCCTTCAGGACGATCGCATAGGTCTCGGGCACACATAAGATATTGACGATGGCGTTTCTTGAATCTTCAAGGCTCTGGTGCGGCGGCCAGCCCTGCAGCCGGACCGACGCGTTCGTCTTTCGCCAGTTCGTAACAGTCTTCCGCGTCTTTTTCGTCCCATGGTCTCAATAGAAGTCTTTCCGTTTCAAAACAGAATTCCTCTTTGATCAGTCCGTAATGTTTCAAACCATTATAGACGCCGTCCTTGTCGATCGCATCGGTGACATATTCCGCCGCTTCCTTGGTCTTTTCCTGGCCATTGCCCATCGCGATGCCATGTCCCGCTGCCTTCAGCATCGAGATGTCATTGATCCCGTCACCAAAGGCATAGGTATCCTCTCTTGTCACACCCAGATGCTCTGCCACCGCTTTTAAGGCATCGCCCTTGTCGGTACCGATGACTGTCATATCGGCGCTTGGATGCGGACCGTGCGGATTGAGTATGCATAAGTCTTTCAGTCCCTCTTCGATCCGGTCTCTGTGCTCCACATCATAAAAACTGATGTCGAAATTATAGTAGTCTTTCGACACGTCGATCCCCTTTGAAATGTAGCCGGGATCGCCGACCGAAGTGATCGGCTCATAGAGATCTTCCGGTCCTTCGTAATAGCCTCTGTTCAGGCTGTGGAAGACATGACCGGCCTTAAGATCCTTAAGTCTTTTCAAAAGCTTCGAAACGACTTCTTTGTCGATCGGTGAAGAAAAGATGATCTCATCGCGATAGTAAGCCAGACGGCCGTTGTTGGTGATGAAACCGTCGGCATAGTCCGCAAAGTTCTTCTTCACGTAGCTGATATTGCGTCCCGTGCAGATGAAGACCAGGTCACCATTGTCTCTTAAAAGACGCAGAGCCTTTTTGGCACTTTCCGGTATGATCTTACCGACCGCCAGGGTCTGGTCGATATCAAAGAATACGATATGCATGATCATCCTCCTTCTTTTTCTTTCCTCCATCTTACCTTTTTCCTGTGTCAAAAGAAAAGATGATACTCAATACCATCTTTTCTTCATCATATGAAGCAGCTTTTTATCGATGCGATAGCCCGAGGCATCGGAAATCACCGCCAGGCTTTCACAATACGGACAAAGGGCACTCGTCCTGCCGTCTTCATCCAGGACATAGTCCTTCACCTCATAAGGGAAAAATATCTTCTCGCAGAAGTAACAGCCGCAAAGCTCACTTCTCTGGATCTCTTCGCGGTTGTCGAAGATGTAGCTGCGGGCCTTATAGAGATCACATTGGGTATATTCCTTGTTCATCGCTTCCTCCCTATTACAGGATAGGATGATTCCTATAAATATCTGTCCAAAAAAACTACCACCCATTTGCACAGTGGTGCTGATAGTTTCTTTATTTATCGGTTTTTTGTGACATTACATCCCTGTATCTGATGGTTTTTACGTTGCTTATAACGCAGTTTATGAGATATTCGATCTTTTCCAGCTTGTTATATGGCGGATTGGATATGAAAACATATAGGTTCAGATAATCCTGCAGATGGTTTCTGTCAAAGCCCCGGTGTGCTTTCAAGAATTGTTTGAGTAAAGCACATTGGTCGTTGATCGGCTTCAAAGGATTTTCATCACCTTTAAGTTTTTTACATTCAACTGAATTATATGAGAAAGCTGCGAACGAAAAACAGATGAAATCGCATCTGCATTTTTGTTTTATCTGATTGGCCAAATCCTTCTTAACAATGTCATTTATCTATCAAGGAACCACGTGGTGCAAATTGGGGCTTAATATAAAAAGTGCAGCGTTTTTTCACACTGCGACACCATAGTCTTATTCTATTTGCTGTTTGTTTTTGTGGCAATTATTGCCCTACTTTCTTTTTTTGATGAAAGGGGCGTTATTCCAATCTAGTAACAGAAAACACCCCTTTTTAAAACTAAAATAGTAATCTGATTGTACTATAGGCTTTTGCTACACCCTCTAACCAACTAATCTTACAAAAGGCAACAATTGTTGCGATACTGCTTGGAAATCAATATTGTTGACCTCTTCCAACTTTTGAACGACTAGTTCATCATCAATTGGATGCATTGCACCACATATTGCTGTTGATATAGCTCCTATCGTGTCTGTATCTCCGCCAATATTTGCTGATAATTCTGCCGCTTTGAATGGATCTCCTTTTGATAGCATTACAATTGCAAGAGCGGCTGGAACAGCTTCAATCGTTTCTACTCCGGTTCCATAAAAACGATACAATTGTTTCAGTGCTTCTTCTTCGTTGCTGTTTGTTAATAGCATTTCTATGGAGTCCATTCTTGCGATCAAGGACGCGGAAGGAACTTGGTTCCCTTTATTCTGGGCTTCATTAATATATTCTTTTGCAAGATCCCACATCTTATTTAGATCGGTTCCTCCCCTTAGGGCATAACTAACACATGCAGCGACCGCAGCTGCGCCACCGATAGCCAAAGAAGTATTGTGCGTCGGCATACATAACTTTTCAACGCAATCAACAAATTCATTTCTGTTTCTATAATCATAAACGATTCCGATGGGTGATATCTTCATTGCTGAACCGTTTGTAGTTGAAAACTTTCCGGTAACAGTCATATCAGCTCCGTTTTGAATAGCGGTGATTGCTTTCAGGGTGCTTGGACCCATAATATATGGATTCTTATCTCCATTGTTTTTGACCCAATCAAGAAGCATGGCAATATATTTTTGCGTATCAAAATCTCCATTATTCTGGATGATAGATTCACAAACAAGTATAGTGTTTATGGTATCGTCTGTTACTTCACCGGCAGGGAACTTTCTTCCAATAAAATCATATTCTGTAGAAGGCTCTAATTGGTGAACCCCTTCGGGAAAAATGATCCGGATTTTCTCAGGTGTCATCGTCTCTGTAGGCATTCCCATGGCATCACCATAAGCGCAGCCAACAAGACACCCCTTGATTCTTTTCAGCAACTCGTTATTATTCATTTCTATAACACCTCCGATACAATGGTTGTAATCAGTAACTCACCACTTTCTACTTTACCTTTTGAAACAGGAATTATCCCCAGGTAATCTTCAGAGTTCATAATGATTAAGGCAACATCGATGTGATCTGCATATTTGCTGAATTCCTGCATATCAAGAGAGACCAACACATCTCCTTTTTTTACTCTTCTTGCAGGCTCAGTAAATATGTGAAAGATGTCATTCGGGATAGTTACATTAACAGCTGATATTATCTTCATTTTCAAAAAAATGCCATTTTCACTTAACAGTTTGATGGTGTAATAACCATTGAAATCCATATCGATCACCACACCATCAAACGGCGCTGCTATTTTTCCTTCTTCAAGCCGAATGTTAATCCCTTCACCATGATCATCATCGACGAAAGCCTGATCACTCATCTGATCTAAAGGTACTATAGTACCTCTTGCTGGTGAATATACAACATCTTTTTTGTGAGCGATATTTGTTATTTTTTTAAAACAACATCATCCTCATTTTTACCATCCTCTCCCGGCTTATAGGTGATCCAGGTTAGACCAAACGTAATTCCAAATGCAACAGCGCAAGCGATTAATGCCCAGATTACCCCCGAAAACGAGCCTGTTGAAGGATTTACATAACCAACGAAACCAGTTACACCCATCGTAATAGCATACATTGGTGAATTTGTTAATGCCAGTATCAGCCCGCCAACAAGGCCACCTAGCATACAAAATGCAAATCTTTTTCTTACAGGCAAAGTCACACCATAGATAGACGGTTCAATGATACAGAAGCAAGCTGACAAAAATGCCGGCAGAGCAATGTTTTTCATCTTGACACTCTTCGTTCTGAAAAAAGCTGCCAGACATGCTCCCATATGCGTAAAACTTGCCGGGAATATTGATGATACCAACAGCGAAGATCCGGTTGTTGCAAATTCAATAATAGCTGGTGTAATAAGCGCCCAGTGAAGACCAAAGATCACCAGAGGCTGATAAATAAGAGTATTTACAGCAAAAGCAATGAGCTTTGATTTTTGGATCAAGAAATTTAAAATTACAGTAATTATGTTTTGAAGAATTGCAGAAATCGGCCCAACTAACAACACACCAAGGATTCCGGCAACCAGAACCGTTCCAAACGGGACCATGAATTGTCTCATTACAGCAGGCATGTGGTCTTTAAACCATCTCTCAACCTTTGAAGCCATAAAGTTGATCAGCATGATCGGGATCAATGTAGACTCATACCCGTTGGCCGGGAAGATGATTGGAATACCTAAGAATTTTTTATAAACCGGCATTGCCATCGGTCCACTGAACAACGTCATTATCGGTTCGCCAGAATTGATGCTTCCGGACAATCCCGGAAAGATCAGAATCGCACCAAGGAGCATTCCAATAAACGGATCCATATTGAACGCTCTGGCACTGGTATAGCCTAATATTACAGGGAAGAAAGTTAAACCGGCATTGCCCATTGCGTTCAACAGTAGATTCGTACCATCACCGGTTTGAATGATTCCCGTTGCAATCAAAATCGCATTGATTCCAGAAATAATACCGCACGCACATAAAGCTCCCAACGAAGGAACAACGATCTTTGTAATCGTTGATGCGAAACGATTGATAAGGCTTCCTTTGTCTTCACTATCGTCTTCAGCAGCAATATTTCCACCTGTCACTCTTACAACATCCTCATATACATCTCCGACATGCGTGCCGATTATGACCTGGAGTTTCCCTTCTGCAATCTGAGTTGAGACAATATCTTTGTTATTATCCAGAGCATCGCGGTTCGCCGCATTCATATCCTTTAATTTGATTCGTAATCTCGTCATACAATAATTGATATTCTCAATATTGTCCTTGCCGCCAACGTTTTCTACTATAAACTGTGCTAATTTCTCATATTTAGCCATCTTTATACTCCTTCTCTCTATTTGATAAAGATTGCCCTCTGGATATGAATAATAAGATACAGGAGTTCATTACTGCCTATATCGACGTTATATCTTCCTTTTACAAATCCGGATATATTCATTGCACATAAATAAGATTCCTGATATGTCTTTTTCATCATTTCCAGTAGAGTTTCGTCGTTACTATCATCCGTAAATGTAATGCCTTGCGTAATTCTTTGGGCAAAGTATCTAAGATGATTTATAAAACGGTAATAGGTTATGGAGTTTTCATCGATCTCTTTGTAGAAGTAATTACTGACAATATCAAGAGTTTCTTCTATTATCTTTGTAGATTTCTGGATCCTGTCAGTTCCGATTCCATTCTCGGTCTCGGCATTGACCAGATGCAAAGCGATAAAGCCTGCTTCGTCATTGTTGAACCTCACCCCTGTCTCCTCCTCGATGATATCGAGCGCCTGCAGACCGATCTGATACTCATCAGGATAGAAATGTGTGATATCAAACAACAGTTCATTGACAAGCTTAATCCCCTTTTGATAATTGATCAGCGTATTGTGTATATGATCACATAACGCTGGATAAATGGAATCGGAAATCTTCTTACTAATAGTCATTCTTGCGTTGTTGATGATTCTGTCAACTATATCGATTTCTTCAACCGGTAAAGATACGATGATCTCCTGAAAACGAGCATTCAGATGCGCATCAGAAATACCAAATCTCTTTTCAATCTGCGCCGGATTGATCGGATCACCTGGTCTTTTTTTAAAAGCGATTCCTCTTCCAACCAGTACCACTTCGTTATTGTTTTCAACAACAATAACAGTGTTGTTGTTTAGGACTTTGCTTATTTTCATTTTTGCCCCCTTTCATTGCTTTGATTCGGCGAACAAAAAAACTCGTTCGCCAAAAAAGTATACATCTGAATACTTAATATGCGAACGAGTTAAGCTTATCTTTAGATAATAACTTCCTCGTAAGATTAATTAAACAATATCACGATTTTATTTAAGAAACAACAATTTTTAGCGATAATTTGTTGCACCTTCTGTGTTTTTTTGTTTGGCCACGGTTTTATCCTCTCATTCTTGCTGCGCTGCGCAGTTCTTCTCTCAATTCACGGCGAATTCTTTCCTACTCACGTTTTGTCTTGTATTTTTTATCCTGTTCCTTCATTAAACTGAATACAATCTGTAGCATGACATATCCAAATGCTAACAAAAAAGAATCATATCATTCCGCCATATAACAAGCTGGAAAAGATCGAATATCTCATAAACTGCGTTATAAGCAACGTAAAAACCATCAGATATCGGGATGTAATGTCACAAAAAACCGATGAATAAGCAATCCCTCAGCACCACTGTGCAAAGGGGTGGTAAAAAAATGACCAGCGAAAAAGCCCCGCAGGGCTTCAGCTTTTCAGATCGTCGTTTTGTAAACGCTCCAGTATGCGGTGGATGCGTTCGCCGTAATTGTCGAAGTCTCTCTGGTCAGTGATCACATCACAGAGCAGCTGTTCGGCTTCTTCCTCCGTATACCCGGCTTCCAGCAGGGCATCGAAGATCTTGCCGTAAGATTCAAAAGGTATCCTGTTCATGACTCTATTATCGCATCGTTTCCATTAAGAAAACAGGTCAAAACAGGAACCAAGATCATCCAATGAAGAAATGTGCAGATCCGCCTCTTTCAGATCTATCCCCTTCACTCTTTCAAGCCCCAGCGTCTTAAGACCTGCCGCTTTGGCCGAACTTACGCCGCCGACCGAATCCTCGATCACGAGGACTTCCTCCTTTCCATAACCGTACTTTTCCAGAAGATAGAGATACGGGACAGGTGAAGGCTTTCTGGCTCCGCAAAGGTCCTTGCCGGAGATCCCGTCAAAGTATCCGTAAATGCCCATCTGTTTCACCATCTTTTCGACTTTCGAAGAATCCGTATTGGAACAGATGTAACAGGCAAGTCCTTTCTCCTTACACAGGTCAAGACATTTTCTGACATCATCAAACAGGAATGAAGAGGCATCTTGAGGAAAACGATCGACATTCTTTTTACGGAAGGAAGCCGCTGCCTCGTCCGCATCGATCTTCACTCCGTATTTTTCTTCCACGATCCTCACCTTGTCATAAGGACCGTAACCGATGAAAGCGATGTGATCTTCTTCATCACAGGTAATACCGTATTCTTTCATCGTGTCATCAAAATTCACCTCATAGAAGGGTTCCGTATTGCCAAGAGTTCCGTCAAAGTCAAAAATGACTGCCTTTATCATGTCTATATGATACCCCATCAAAAGAAAAGACCGGAGTTTTCTTTCCGATCTTCCTTATTTTCCTTGATCGTCATCAGGCCAGATCTTCGCCATTGGAAGCGATGACTTTCTGATACCAGTAAAAGGAATCTTTTCTGTATCTTTTGAAACTTCCGTTTCCTTCATCGTCGACATCGACATAGATGAAGCCGTAACGTTTCGACACCTGGCCGGTCGACGCCGCACACAAGTCGATACACGACCACATCGTATAGCCGATCAGATCGACGCCTTCATCGATCGCCAGTGACATCTGTTCGATGTGCGAACGCATATAGTCGACATGATACGGATCGTGGACCGTCCCGTCTTCATTGAGCGTGTCGTGGGCACCCAGGCCGTTCTCCACGATCATCAAAGGGATCTGATAGCGGTCATAGAGCTGATGCAAGGCATAGCGAAGTCCCAGCGGATCGATCTGCCAGCCCCAGTCGGAAGCTTTCAGGTACGGATTCTTCTGACCCAGGGACAGGTTGCCTACTGTCTTGTGTTCGGCATTGGGATCGGAAGAGATGCAGTTGGAATTGTAGTAGGAGAAGGCATAATAATCGACGGTCCCTTCCTTCAGGATCTGTTCGTCTTCTTCTGCGATATCGAGAACGATGCCGTATTTCTTCCAGATGTTTTTCACGAAAGACGGATACTTTCCTCTTACCTGTACATCGGCGGAATAGTACATCGTTTCCTGCATGTTGCGCTGGTTGAGCAGCACGTCCTCCGGCTGACAGGTCAAAGGATAAGTGAACATGCCGACATTCATCGAACCGACCTTGTAGTCCTTTGAGATCTCATGAGCCAGTTTCACTGCTTTCGCAGAAGCGAGAAGCTGATGATGCAGCTGCTGGTATAACGGGGTCTTGTTTTCCTTCGGCTTTGCGATCAGCAGCAAGAAGTTGATCTCATTGAAGGTGATCCAGTATTTTACCAGACCCTTGTATTCTTCAAAACAGACTCTGGCAAACTCGACGAATTCATCGACCATGATCCGGCTGTTCCAGCCGTCATATTCTTCGATGAACCAGACCGGCATATCGTATTTGTACAGGGTGACGATCGGCTCGATCCCGTATTTCCTGCATTCTTCAAATACATTGCGGTAAAACTCCACACCTTTCGGGTTGACGCCGTTCTTGCTTCCTTTCGGGAAGATGCGGGCCCAGGACAAAGAAAGATTGAGGGCTTTGAAACCCATCTCGCCAAACAAGGCGATATCTTCCTTGTAGTGATGATAGAAATCGATACCGGTATGGTTCGGATAAGCGACACCCGGGATGTTGGCATACTTTGCCCCTTTCGGGATCTCGGCCGTGATGATGACATCCACGCCGCCGAAGCTGCCGTCTTCGTTCTGATAGGTGATCTGTCTGGCCTTGGAAGGACCGCCCAGCGTCATATAGTCGACTTCGACCGGCGTCTTGCCGTCTTCATCCCAGGCACCTTCGCACTGTGCCGCCGAGATATCACCGCCCCATAAGAATTCTTTCTGAAATGCCATGAGTCTTCTCCTTTTCTGTAAAGAGGGCTTAAAGCCCTCTGATATGCGGATTATGCTTCGTCTTTGTATAAGACGTATGCGAGTACTGCCGAAATGATCAGGGATGCCGCCATACCTAAGACCATGCCCATGAAGCCTTCGCCTAAGAACGCAGGCAATGTGAACAGGCCAGGGATGACGATCGAAGGAGCCTTTGCGCCGGCCAGAGCTGTGATGACACCGCCGACTGCGCCGCCGACGACTGCTGCGTAGAACGGCTTCTTAAGAGGCAGACAGACACCATAGATACCCGGTTCGGTGATACCGCCCAGGATGCCGGAGACCGTTGCCGTACCGGCTACGGACTTCAGGTTCTTCTTCTTCGTCTTCAGGAAGACGCCAAGCGTAGCACCCGGGATCGAGAAATTGGAAGGTCCGATGATCGGGCACATCGTATCGTAACCTAAGGTAACGACGTTCTGGATCATGAACGGGACAAAACCTGCATGGATGCCAAATACGACCAGTAACTGCCAGAAACCGCCAAGGACGATGCCCGGAATGATCGGCGAGATCGCATAGACTGCCGAATAAGCCGCAACAAGCGCATTTCCTAACGCATTGAAGACCGGACCGATGACCAGTAAGGACAGCGGGACCATGATGGCCAAAGAAAGGCACGGCATGACGAACTGATATGCCGCATCCGGTACGATCTTCTTCAGGACCTTTTCAAGTTTCGAGAAGGCGAATACCGCGATGATCGGCGGAAGGACTGCAGAATGATAATCGACGACAGTGAGCGGGATGCCTAAGAATCTGGTCCCCTCTTCCATGCCGGCGATCGTCGGATATAACATTGCCGCAACGATCGTGACAGCGATGAACGGTTCGCAGTTGAACTGCTTGGCTGCCGAGAAGGCAACGATCAGCGGCAGATAACGGAAGACCGCATCGGCTGCCGCATAAAGAACGATATAGGTCCCGGATGTGTTGGCCAGGACGCCCAGAGCGACTAAGAGCGCCAGGATACCCTTCAACATACCGGCACCGCACATCGCCATGATGGATGGCGTGATACAGCCCGAGATCGAACGGATCACAGTATTGACAGCACTTTCCTTGCGCATGTCGCCTTTTTCAACGACATCGACTGTGCCTTCGGCTTTGATGCCCGGCATCTTGACGATCTCATCATAAGCGATCGAGACGCGGTTGCCGATGATGGTCTGATACTGGCCGCCGCCATGGGCGACGCCTAAGACACCTTCGATATTTTTTACTTCTTCATCATTGACGATACTTTCGTCTTTGAGCACAAAGCGAAGCCTGGTCGCACAATGTGAAACGCCAAGGATATTATCGGCGCCCCCGACTGCCGCAACGACTTCTTCAGCTAGTTTTGTGAAATCTGTTTTTGCCATAGAATTGTTTCTCCTTTGTTTCTGACTTCATCGTATAAAAACTCATTCATATAAAAAACGGCTTCGTCTTCTTTAGATTTTTTCTTTCAGAAAACGACGCCGTTTCTTCTTTTTGAGATCGGAAACCTGAAATTATTTTTCAAATGCCCCGCTTTGATACAATGCCGAACGTTCCAGCCTCTCAGCATTCTTGTCATAATCATCGGCGAAGACACAGGAATAGATGATGTTCAGAACGAAACACTCCATGCTTTGGGAAGAAAACATACCGAGCTTCCCCGACAGTGAAAGATTCTCACCGCTGTTGAGGTAGATGCAGTATTTGGCGTATTTCACGATCGGCGACATCCGGTTTGCCGTGATGAAAAGGAAATCTTTGTTTTTCTCCTTGAGCTGTCCGGCGATATCGATCATATAGCTGAGCTTCCCCGAATGGGAGATCAGGATCTTGAAATAATCGTTATCCAAAGACGCCCGCAGCATATGATCGGAAAAATTATCGTGGATGAAACAGGGGTGCGAGATCCTGGTCATGTATTCCGCAAAAAGATATGCGGAATTGGCGCTCGATCCGACACCGTAGATATCGATCGCCTTCTTCTTTTCGATATCGTGACAGATCGCCTTGATCAGATCCTCATCAAAATCCTCGATGATCTGCTTCATGCCGCTGAGTGAGGAATGATAGATGTTTTTGGCGATCCGGGATGGGGTATCGTTGCGGTCAAAGGGGAAGTTGTTGTCCGGTGCCTTTCCTTCAAAAGCCTCCAGTTCTTTTGCCAGAGCGACTTTGAAATCATTGTACTTGGCAAAGCCCATCTTCTTCACGAAACGCGAGATCGCCGAAGGAGAAACATAAGCTTCAGCAGCCAGCGTCTCCTGGTTCATCGCCACGGCTTTTGCGGCATTTTCGCTGATAAAAGCTGCCAGTTCCTTTTCCGTACCGGTAAAATTCTTCTTCTCTTTCAGATCTTTGAGTAACATAAAAAACCTTCTTTATTTCTATGATCTATCTGCACTGCCTGTACACTCATTATATCTGAAAAAGATCCCTTCACGCAGGGATCCTTGTCTAGAGTTCTATGCGGGTACGCGGGATCTGTACCAGGAAGTCGATATCGTGGGCTTCGCAATACTTTGCCAGCTTGAAGAAGACTACCGGTGTCTTTTCGATCAGGGAAGGCATGCCTACCGTCGGTTCATCGAGCCTCTTGAAGAAGTTGTCCCAGTGAAGCGGGATGATCAGCTTCGGCTCGACTTTCGCAGCCGTCTCTTCAAAGAAGGTCTTTTCCGTTTCCTCATCGGCCTTGGCCAGTCCGGCGACACCTAAGAAGAGGACATCTGCCTTATAGCCATCCATCTGTCCCTTGATGTAGTTGAAACTCGGACGGATCATGTAGGACTTGTCTTTCGTTTCCACATAGAAATCAAAGGAACCGCCCTCCTTATAGCTTCTCAGCCTCGCCGGCTGCCTCAACGGTTCATCGATCGTCTCTCCCAGGTCATTGTTTAAGATCGTCGGCTTGGAATGTAAGGAACGTATGACCGTGATCTTATAATCACCGACCGCATAGGTCTCATTCTCCTTGAATTCGACCAGCTTTTTTTCATCGACATCTCCGCCCCTGCAGACGTTCATCGCCGAAGAAGAACCGTAGACCATGGCGCCTGTCTTATTTGCGACATACGGCACATCCATGACGTGGTCATGGTGAGTATGGGAAACAAAGATCGCTTTCAGGCGGTCGATGTGATGTTTCTTCAGCAGTTCATCGGCCAGTTTCTCATCCGTCGGCTCGCTGCCGGTGATGTATTTCAAAAGAGACGGCCTGGTGAAATGACAGTCGAAAAGGATCTGGTCCTTCCCGTCATCGAATAACAGTGTCGTCGTTCCGAAAAATGTAACCTTCATATCTGTTCTCCATCCTTGAATTCAACAACACCTTACCACGCAAGTACTTCCTTTTGATAAGATGTTGACACTCCCCACGGATAAATCCGGGGGATTCTTGCTTCGACCATCACTGCTTAAGTATTTTAAGTCTTACACGATGTCTGCAAGCGTAGGCTTTCGCCTGTTCCCGTGTGCCCCACGGTACCTGGTGTTCTGCTTAGGATGCCAGTATCTCTAAGCCTTTATTCAGAATATTTTTTGCAGCATTAAAATCTCTGTCATGGTGTGTATTGCAATTCGGACAGGTCCATTCCCTGACAGTGAGTTTTTTAACACAAGGATTCTGATATCCACAGCACGAACAGGTCTGAGTGCTTGGATAGAATGTCGGCACTTTTATAAGCACGCCTTTTCGCTCTGCGGTTTTGTATTCAAGCTGTCTGAAAAATTCACTCCAGCCGACATCGGAAATCGACTTTGCAAGATGATGATTTCCGAGCATTCCTTTTACATTCAGGTCTTCTACGCACACTACTTGGTTTTCGTTAGCGAGCTTAAAAGACTCTTTATGCAGGAAATCCTTGCGGATATTGGCGACTTTTTCATGCTGGACAGCGAGTCTGATCCGCTGCTTGTAATAATTGGCAGATCCTTTCTTCTTACGGGAAAGCTTTCGCTGTTCACGGATGAGTTTCTTTTCGTGCTTATGATAGGTCCTGGGATTGACGATCTTATTGCCGTTGCTGTCGGTGCAGAACTCATGAATGCCTACATCCAAACCGACAGTGCTGCCGTTATTTGTGAGGACAGTGTCTTTGCTTTCGACACAAAGCGAGATATAGTATTTCCCGCTTGCCGATAAGGATACGGAAGCATTCAGTATGCGACCGTCAAAATCTTTAAGACCTTTATACTTTAGAAAGCCGACTTTGGGTATTCTGACAGTATTGCCTGCAATGCGGATGCCGTTATCCTGATTTCTTGTTCTGAAGGACTGTCTGCTGCGTTTGGAATGAAACTTCGGGAACCTGGTATTTCCTTTGAAGAAATTCTGATAGGCACGATCGAGATCTTTCAGGCTTTCCTGAAGCGCCATACTGTCAATATCTGACAGCCAGGTATGTTCGCTGTCTTTTTTCAAAGATGTCAGCATCTTCTGCGTCTGATAACAGCTTAAAGATATGTTATCCTGCTTATATGCACGAATACGCTCGGCAAGATAATAATTATAGACATAACGGCAGGCACCGAACTCCTTTTTAAGAACGAGCTGCTGATCCTTGTTTGGATATATTCTTGCGGTATAGCCTTTTTGCATTTCTATTGTCTTTGCGAAGTTTTTTGAGATTCTATATACTGTTTGATCACTGACAGCGACGCACCGCCGACTGTAGAGACAAAATAACTGTTTGACCACAGCGTAGGCAATTTTGTCGTCAAATGCTTGAATTCGGAGCGCAGGATCCTGGACGTTCTGCCTTTGATGGTTTTGACTGCCTTATGTATTCCGAATTGCGGATCTACCTCGAGAAGCAGATGTATATGGTCTGGCATTACTTCCATTTCCAGAAGATCGATCCGGATCTCCTGACAGATTTGTTCAATAAGCTCTTTTAATCTTGTTTCCACATCGCCCGTGAGGACTTTACGTCTGTATTTCGGACACCAGACTACATGGTATTTACAGCTGTATACAATATTATTATTACTCTTGTATTCCACATATGTATTATACTATAAATATATACATAATACACGAGTTCATTTTTAATAAGCGCCTTATATCCCCATGTCTGAAGGCAGGGGCTTTACGGCAAAATTTGGTAACCTATGAAGTACTATATCGATTTTGAAGCAAGCGAAAATGAAAAACTGATCATCTCGGTCGGTGCCGTCAACGAGAAAGGTGAAGAGTTCTATTCCCTGGTCCATTGTGACGATCCGATCACGCCCCGCATCGAAGAGATCACCGGCATCAGCCAGGAAGACATCGACGATGCGCCAGGATCTTCCGAAGTCTTTGAAAAATTCTACGACTGGTGCAACAAAGACGGTTTCCCCGAATTCATCAATTACGGGTCCGGCGATTTTGAGTTCGTCAGCAATTCTTTCTACGCCGCCGGCTCTTTCAAGGAAGCGGCGATGTTAAGTTTCTTATACCTCAACATGTACGACTGTTCGGAGGAACTCAAAGAGTTCTTCTATGTCAACAAGACCATCTCTCTGGAAAAACTCGGGAAGTTCTTCGACAAAGACATGGGCGATCAGACACACAACGCCTTGGACGATGCCAAGCTTCTGAAGATGGTCCACGAGAAGATGAAGACAGGCGACCGCAACTTCGACGCATTCTTAGAGTACGTCGATCCCTATCGCTATCCCGATCAGGTCCGCAAGGTCCTGCGCATGAACGGCAATACGATCCTGGAAGAATACGACAACCTGAACAAGGCTGTCGAATGGATCAGAAACCAGCCCAATGACAAGGGACACAAGTATATTCTCAACGCCGACGACAAGATCAAGCACGCTGCCAGGACCTCAACGCGTTATTTTGGCTATAATTGGCGCATTCTTTGATCATTTTACACAAAAAATTCACCAATCTAGCTTATGATATTGACAGCAGCAGGAGGATAGAATTATGCCGCACAGTATTGATCCTAAAGATCTACAAGGAGTGAACGGCGGCACTTTTGTTGCAGGAGTCTATACCTGCCCCGAATGCGGATCCCGGCAGATCGATGTCAACAAAGCGTCTGATGCCCCTGGCACCCTGAATACAGTGTATCGCTGTACGACCTGCGGTCATGAATGGCACGACAAAAATTATTTCAACGATCGCTGAGCGATGACAATCGTGATTCCTACTCAAAAAAAAATACTGTTTCACACAGTATTTTTTTAAAATTTATTTCCGCATTTCGGACAGAAGTCGAAATCCTGCGATGTTTCATATCCGCAATAACTGCACTTCTTATAGGAACGTCCCTTGTTGAGCAGATGCAGATCGCGCTGTCTGATCAGGACACGCTCCCCTTCTTCGATCGCTTCGCCGACCTCCGGGTCGAGCTCATAGATGCTGTTGCAGCAGGTGGTCCTGACATAATAACGGTAGTTCCAGCGATAGACCGGAAAGAAGAACAGATAAAAGACACTGCAGACCAGATACACTTCATAGCGTCCGTAGTTGCCGCAGACATCACACAGTATCAGTCCCTCATCGTATTCCAGTTTTTCTTCCTTGTCACTTACGCCGATCGCAAAAAACATTTCAGACCTCTTTAACAATTATAGCCTAAGAAAGAACAGAAAGGACCTCCGATAACTTTTCCTTCAGGTACGGATCCAGATATGCATCCGCTTTTTCTCTGAAACCTTCCGGCAGACCGTAATACGCTTCGGCGATACTGCCGGTCATCGCAGCGATCGTATCGGAATCCCCGCCGATGGAGATCGCATTTCGTAACGCATCTTCAAAACTTTCCGATTCCAGGAAAGCCTCGATCGCCTGCGGCACCGAGCCCTGGCAGGTCACATCGAAATGATAGCTGTCACGTATCCCATCGAGCGTAAAATCAAGATCATAGAAATTCTCTTTCACATACGCCTCGATCTGCTTCCTATCCTTTTTCATCCTTGCCAGATAGATACATGCCGAAATGGCCTTCGCGCCTTTGATGCCTTCCGGATGATCGTGGCTGACACTTGCGCAGCGCTTCGCCAGATCAAGGCATTCCTCCAAAGAATCCGCAAACCACCCGCAGGCAGATGTACGCATGCCCGAACCATTCCCGTAGGAACCGTAGGGTTTCGTCTCCTTATTCATGATCCAGTGATAGAACCTTCCGCCATAGCCGCAGTCCGGATAGCGCCTTCCGATCTCGTGCATCCAGTGATATAACTGTTTTTCCAGATCATCGTAGCCGTTTTTCTTTGATCCGCTCAAAGCTTTGGCCACGGCAATGGTCATCACCGAATCATCGGTGAAATAATCATATTTTGAAAACAGTTCAAAGTCCTTGGACTTGATGTTGTGAAATTCGAATCGTGAACCGGCGATATCGCCGATCAAAGCACCATACATATCAGTTCCCCCTTTCTTTGAAGTCTTCCTTGATGTCTGCCGCCCAGTCTTTGGCGAACGAACGCTTCGTTCGGTAACAGGCCACCGTTTCCGATAAGGTCTCAAAGTTTTTCGCCACACCTTTCGCATCGTTACGGAAGTCGACCGAATATTCTTCTTCGATGCCATAGCTCTTTGCGGTCTCTACCGCATCGATGTTGGCCGCCAGGAACAAGAAGTCCCAGCCCTTGGCTTTCTGTTCCTTCACCATCTTCTTGACTTCATCGGATGAGTAACGGCGGGAAGCATTCTCCATGCCGTCGGTGATGATGATGAACGCCGTTTTGACCGGTACATCTTCTTTACGGATGTAGCGGTGGACCGTTCTGATATGACGTATGGCATCGCCTAACGCATCGATCAGAGCCGTCGTGCCCGAGGCAAAATAATCGTTTCGCGTCATCTTTTCGATCTCCTTGAGATCGACGCGGTCATGGACGACTTTACTGGACTGATTGAACAGGACGGTTGAGACCAGGCAGTCGCCTTTTTCGTTTTTCTGTTTTTCGATGAAAGAATTGAAACCGCCGATCGTGTCTTCTTCAAGACCCGACATCGAACCGCTGCGGTCCAGAATAAATACCAGTTCCGTTAAATTTTCATTCATAAGCTTTTCCTCCTTTTAAAACGTGATCGTTTCCTACGATCACATCTTAACGTTTATGAAAAAGCTTATGGTCGTTTCGCAGACGACATCTAACAGCCCAGGGTCTTCTGGTCCTCCCGGAACAATATCTCGTTGATATCGAAGATATTATAGATGCGATGTTCGATGCAGTAGCGGATGATCAGATCGAACTTCGAAGAACGTGACAAAACAAAACCCGCCCGTTCCAAAAGCGTTGCCGTCTCTTCGATATCCAGACGCATGCCGATGGCTAAGGCCACCGCCGTTTCTTTTTTTGGTTTATAGTGGACATCGTTTTTGATGTGGTTGAAATGTTTGCGGTCGATGTTGGCCCGCTTGTAGACATCGGGATCCTTCATCTTTCTTTCGTCGATCATGCGGATCAGACATTGCGAAAACGACTCATCCGGTTCAAAGCGTTCTTCCGGCAGAGCCATCGAGTAGCTGATCTGCGGCGAAGGCATCCCCAGGAACGTTTCTCTTTCTTCTTCATGGAAGTCCGGCACTTTGTAAGAAGCTTTCCTGCGCGGTCTCTTATTACCTGAGACCGCCATCTCAGCATCGTATACCGGAAGATTTTCATTCAGATAGTCTCTGACATCGGCATAGAGCTTATTGGCCGAATCAAAAGACTCCTTGTCATAGACAAGCAGGAAGACATCCATCTCATGATCCATCAGAAAAGCGGTGATGGTATCCGAAGCGATGCGAAGAGCCTTCCCTTTCGGAAAGCCGAAGGTGCCCGAGGCGATCAAAGGAAAAGCGATCGAAGAAAGATCCTTTTCCTGCGCAAGCTTCAGACATTCCCGATAACAGGAAGCAAGTACAGCTTCTTCATCGTGATCGCCGTCGATGTAATACGGACCGCAGGTATGGATGATGTACTTGCAATTCTTCAGATCATAGCTTCCTGTCAGGATGGCCTTGCCAGGCTGCAGCTCTTGATGGGAAGCAAGTTCTTCCTTCAGGCCTTCGCCGGCCAGTTCATGGATGCGCTTATCGATGCTGCCGGAACCCGAAAGAAAAGTGTCTGTCGGATCGACGATCGCATCGGCTTTGATCTTTCTTATATCGTTTCTTGATATCTGTAATGGCATGTTTCTAGATCTTGATGAGGATCTCCAGAAGCTGCAGACTTAGCAGCGTCATGATCGGTACCGTGAAAGTATCAGCTCTGGAGGAAGAAAAGAATTCCGTCAGTGTTGCAACGATCGCCGACAGGAATACCGTGATAAGTATTTTGGCAATGGAAAACTGCGTGAAATGAAATAAGATCAAAGATCCGCAGACAAAGGAAACGGCAAACATCGCCAGTGTTCCTTCCAGGGACTTGCGTCCAATCTTATGTCTGCCGTAAGGGATACCGATCAAAGCTGCCGAGGCATCGCCAAAGCCCCACATCAGCAGGGCTGCCAGGACCGTGTACTTGTTGTTGAAAAAGCCCCAGCCGATGAGCGTCAGTATCATCAGCATCGAAAACAAGAGTACTGCAGACTCTCTGATCTCCCCCGGTCCTTTCTCCACAAAGAAACGCTGATATGCCGGGTATTTCTCAAAACAGATCAGCAGCGGGTAGATGATTGCGATCGCAGACAGACAGGCACAGACGACATGGATCCAGGTATCGATCCTCATCAGCATCACCGTGGTAATACTGATGGCGATCATGTGCAGCATCTTGCGGCAGATATACGGTTTGATCTTCATTGAATATGCTTTACGACTCTATAGTACCATTTTCATGCATAGGACATGTATCCTGAAAATACCGATCTTTAAAAAAGGAAGCTCTTAAAAACTTCCTCATCTTTAATTAAATGAAACGGCCGGTGATGCTGTTTCCGTTTTCTCTGACCTGTTTCGGCGTGCCGGCAGCGACGATCTCTCCGCCGTCCTCGCCGCCCTCCGGACCCATGTCGATGATGTAGTCGGCATTTCGTATGACATCTAAGTCATGTTCGATGACGACGATCGAGGCACCAAGCTCCTTCAAAGAATCAAAGACCTTCAATAAAGTCTCCACATCTTTGGGATGAAGGCCGATCGTCGGTTCATCAAAGACGAATAAGGTATCACTCTGTTTCCTGCCCATCTCATAGGCCAGTTTGAGCCTTTGGGCCTCACCGCCGGAAAGACTTGGCGTCGCTTCGCCCAGTGTCAGATAGCCAAGGCCGAGATCCTTGAGTGTCTCGAGCTTGGAACGTACGCCATTCATCTTGTCACAGAATCTCAAGGCGTGCTCCACATCCATCTCCATCAGTTCAGGGAGTGAGAGAGATATACCATCCTTGTTGGTATAGACGATCTTCTTCGCCGTCTTGGAATAGCGGCTGCCCCGGCAGACGGGACAAGGCACATCGACATCCGGCAGAAACTGCACATCCAGAGATACCTGACCGGTACCATCGCAGTTCTCGCAACGCAGAGAGCCGGTATTGTATGAAAAATCCGAAGCCTTATAGCCGTACTTTTTCGCATCGGACGTTCTGGCATAGATCTTGCGCAGTTCGTCGTGGACATTGGCGTAAGTCGCCACCGTCGATCTGACATTGATGCCGATCGGTGTTGCATCGATCAGTTTGACTTCTCTGATGCCTTCCGCCTTTATCGTTTTGACGTGACTTGGCAGAGGTGCCTCGTAACACAGATGCTGAAGCGCCGGGATGAGACTCTCCAATACCATCGTCGTCTTGCCGGAACCGGAAACACCGGTCACAACGGTCAGCCGGTTTTTCGGGATCGAGACCTTCAACGGTTTGACGGTATGGATGGTATCGGTCTGCATAGTGATGCTGCCGGAGGCAAAGAGGTCTTCCGCTGTATCGGAAAGTTTCGTCTTTTCTTCCGTTTTCAGATAAGGGGCGATGATCGAATCTTTGTTTTCTTCGATTTCCTTTAGCGTACCCTGTGCGATGACATTGCCGCCATCCGCACCGGCCTTGGGACCTAACTCGATCATGTGATCGGCTTCCTTGAGGATCTGCACGTCGTGATCGACCAGGATCACGGAGTTGCCGTCTTTGACGAGGTCGTGCATGACACCGTTGAGCCCGACGATATTCGCCGGATGAAGACCGATCGAAGGCTCATCGAGGACATACAGAACACCGGTCGTGCGGTTCCGTACTGCCCGCGACAGCTGCATGCGCTGCCGCTCGCCTGTGGAAAGCGTCGATGAGGCACGATCGAGGCTCAGGTAGCCAAGGCCAAGCTCCATCAGGCGTTTCGCATTATCCAGATAGGATTCGATGATCCTTTCGGCCATCGGCCGCATCTCTTCCGGTAAGGAAGCAG
Source organism: Erysipelotrichaceae bacterium (assembly GCA_045540935.1). Lineage (GTDB taxonomy): Bacteria > Bacillota_I > Bacilli_A > Erysipelotrichales > Erysipelotrichaceae > Colivicinus. The sequence continues at coordinate 26,200 of JAZQIF010000165.1, forward strand.
GCACTTTCTTTACCCATTCGATCGATTCCTTGAGGGTCATCTTGCAGACTTCATCCAGTGACAGACCCATGATCTTCGGTGCTCTGGCCGCTTCCGATAGTCTCGTTCCATGGCATTCCGGGCAGACATCTTCCTTCAGGAACTTCTCCACCCGCTTCATGCCTTTTTCATCTTTGACCTTGCTTAAGGCGTTGAGTACGGTCGCCTTGGCACTGTAATAAGTAAAATCCATCTCGGCTGCCAAAGGATTGTCTTTTCCTTTCGGCCGGTAGAAGATATGTTTCTTTTCCATCGGACCGTCGTAGACGATGTCCTGTTCTTCTTTGCTTAAATCTTTGAATGGAACATCGGTCCTGACGCCCATCGCCCGGCAGACATCGGTCATCAACGACCACATCAGAGAATTCCATGGCGCAACGGCACCTTCATCGATGCTGAGATCCTTGTTGGGGATCAGGGTATCCATGTCGACGGTGCGCACCATCCCGGTACCGCCGCAGCACTTACAGGCACCGGAAGAATTGAACGCCAGCTCTTCCGCCCCGGGACCGTAGAAGTGTTCGCCGCACTCGGGACAGATGATCTCTTTCATCGAAGCGACCGCAAAAGACGGCTTCACGTAGTGACCGTTCGGACAGCGGTGGGATGCCAGTCTTGAAAACATCAGACGAAGCGAGTTAAGCAGTTCCGTCCCCGTGCCAAAGGTCGAGCGGATGCCCGGAACGGCCGGCCGCTGATGCAGTGCCAGAGAAGCCGGCACATATAAGACTTCATCGACATCGGCTCTTGCCGCCTGGGTCATCCTTCTTCTGGTATAGGTCGACAAAGATTCAAGATAGCGTCTTGATCCTTCCGCATATAAGACACCCAAGGCCAGTGAGGATTTTCCTGAACCGGAAACACCGGCGATCGCCGTGATCTGATCCAATGGGATATCGACATCGATGTTCTTGAGATTGTGCACTTTCGCCCCGCGCACCAGGATCTTTTTCGGTTTGTTATTTTCCATAGATTGCCTTCCGTAAACAAAAAAGTCATCAGGAATTGATGACTCATACCCAGATATCATCTTCACCGCGGTGGTGGTCGTAAAGCCGGTAGATCATCGACGCCACATTGTGCGCCGTCTCCTTCTTGCCGTCCTCTTCCCACTTCATGAATGAATTCAGCAATCCGCCCGCATAGGCATAAAGCTCATACATATGTAATTTCTTCTGCGGCAGGATGTTTTTGACCATGTATTCATTGACCGCATCCATCAGTATCGCATACAGTCCCTTGTTGTTGAGAGTCAGGAAGTAACGGGCATAGCGGTCAAAATAATTCAAAGAAAATTCGATGTGCTCCAGACGCATGAAAACATCCGGATCATCTTTCTCACCGCCCTCGATCATATAGCCGTTGACGATGATGTTGAGATAATCACAAAGCGCATCATAGAGATTTTCATAGTAACGATAAAAAGACATGCGGGATACTTTCGCACGGCGGATGACGTCGCTGACCCGGATCTTGGAAAATTCTTTTTCTTCGAGCTCATCGATGATCGCATCGCCGATGGCCATTCGGGTCGAGACTGTTCTGTTGTTTAATTCCGTTTTGATTTTCATTTTGTTACAAAAGTACTCTTGATGTCGCTATTGTGACATTTTATGCCCTTTTGTACATTTTAACACAGGTTCTTTCTTCTTACAATTTGACATGTAAGGTTGGAGGATTTTTACTATGCGCATCATTGCAGACTCATCCTGTGATCTCTATCAGATCGAAGACACAGATTTCAAAACCGTACCGCTCACGATCTATACCGACGAGAGAAGCTTCACCGATTCAACAGATCTCAACGTCAACGAAATGCTGGACTATCTGGCCGCTTATAAGAACCGTTCCTATACTTCCTGCCCGTCCATCGACGCCTGGCTGGAGGCATTTGAAGGAGCCGACGAGATCTTTGTCGTCACCATCACTTCCGCACTCTCCGGTTCCTATAATTCCGCACTGTCAGCCGCGCAGATGTACACTGACGAACACAAAGAGGCAAAAGTCTCGGTCATCGACTCTTTGTCCACCGGCGGAGAAGAGATCCTGATCATTCAGAAACTGATCGAACTTCAAAAACAGGGTCTCAGCTTTGAACAGATCGACGAAAAGATAAGAAAGTACGCCAAGACTACAAGACTCTTCTTTTCGTTCTTCTCCGTTCATAACCTCGCCCAGAACGGCCGGGTCAACAAAGTCGTCGCCGCATCGCTCAACGTGCTCAACATCGGCGTCACCGGCACGGCAACGGAAGAAGGAAAGATCGCCGTTACCGGCAAGGGAAGAGGCGAAAAGAAATGCCAGAAGATCCTGCTTGAAGAAATGGAAAAAGCCGGCTTCAACGGCAGAAAAGCCATCATCACCCACACGGAAAACGAAGCCGGTGCGCAAAGCCTCAAGGAACTTGTTTCCTCGAAGTATCCGGAAGCCGACATTCAGATCTATCCGACCAGAGGCTTATGCAGCTACTACATGGAACGACGCGGGGTCGTCATCTGTCTGGAAACCAACGAAAGCTCCGATTAAGGAGCTTTTTATCTCGTCATAAAATAGTTCAAAGAAAGATACGGCGTCCTGCCGGGCACCTGCCGGCGCAAAGAGCTTTGCTGATCAGGAAACGAAGACTTCCGCGATCGCCCGATCTTCTGTGATGAAACGCACAAGGCAGGATGTCTCATCTTCAAAACTGTCATAGATCCTTCCGGCAGAAGAAGTCCCTCTGGCGACCGAGCATACCGAATTTGCCACATAGCCGCAGCGTATCCCGTCTTTATATACGGCGATTGCCTCATCGTCATATACATTCTCTTTTTCTTTCTTTAAGATCAGCTCATCTTTCACCTTGAGAAAACTCGTCCCGAAGTGATCTTCCAGATGAGAGATCGTGATATAGTTTCTTTCGTTATTCATAACATGACCTCACCTGATCTCATCCTAGCTTTTTTTCTGTGCAAAAAAATTGCCTGATCTATCTTCCGGACTGGGTAAAAAATAATCATGGATAATAATCAGGAAAAGAAAGAATTCATGCTTATCGAAAAAGAAGATGAGATCAATCTGAACGAAGAAGATCTAAAAAAGATCGCCGGGGATTATTACACCGGGGAAGGACCGGCGTGTCCTTACTGCGGCAGCAAGAATACGCAATATGTCAATATGTTCATCTGCTCATGGGACTTCCGCGTTCCGAGAATTTCTACAGATGTTATGACTGCATGAGACAGTTCAGATAAGACTGTCTTGCTTAACAGATCCGTTTTCTATCAGACCGCTCTTGATGAGCGGTCTTTTTATGAGCACCGGCAGACTGCCGGATGTCCCGTAAGAATGAAGGTTTCATTTCAGACCGGACTTTTCTGAAATGATGCATCAGAGAGGCTATGGCACAAAAACCCGCCACCGTGTTACTATGGATATGAGGTGGATCTATGGAAAAGAAACAATCTGTATTGGCAATGTTGGATATCTTGGAAAGATATTCCGATGAGGAACATCCCCTTTCCGTCAACGAGATCGCGGGACATCTTGAAAACGAATACGATCTCAAACTTGAAAGAAGGACCATCTATTCCAATATCGCTCTTTTATCCGACAGCGGCTATGAGATCTCAAAATACGACGACAACCGCAAAGGCTATTACCTGGAAGGACGTAAATTCAACAAAGGCGAAGTCCTTCTTTTATGCAACGCCATCCATGCCTCCCATTTCATCTCCCAGAAACAATCCCAGGAACTGATCGGAAAGCTCCTGTCTACCCAATCCAAACACCAGGCCAAGGAATTCACCGACAAGGTCTATATGGCCAATCCTTTGAAGACACCCAACAAACAGCTTCTCTATACGATCGAAGCCGTCTCGGAAGCCATACGCGACCACAAGGTACTGGAATTCACATACCTGCATTACGATCTCAATAAGAAACTCATCCCAAGAAGAGAGAAGCTCTACACCGTCGAACCGCGCTACATCGTCTACGCCGATTCGAGAGCCTATATGATCTCGACATCGACGCATCATGAAGGTTTCACCCACTACCGTCTCGACCGCATGAAGGATGCCTTTGTCTCCGATGAAAAGGCCAGGACACTTCCGAAAAACACCGATGCCTATGAATATGCCAGAAACAAACTGTTCATGTATGGCGGTGAGATGAGCTATGTCACCTTCCGCTGCGACAACGAGGCGATCGATCAGATGATCGATATCTTCGGTCCGCAGATCTCCATCATTCCGGATGATGAAAGTCACTTCTTCATCCGCGTGAAGACTTCCGATACCGGCGCCATGTATCTCGCCCAGCAGTACATGGATCACGTCAGTATCTACGAGCCGGGAGGATTAAAAAAAGACTTCCTGAAGAAACTCAAGGAAGCCGTCAGACGTTACCAGTAAAAGATCCTCGCGATCTTTTTTCTTATTCTTCAAACAGATGGGCGTACATCACATCTGCCTTATCGATGAAAGACTTGGTGATCCTATACTGTTCGGTGTCCTTATAGTCCACCTTGCGGATGCCGTTTTCACTCAGTTCAAAAAGATCCGCACCCGGATAAGACATCAGGATCGGCGAATGGGTGGAGATGATGAATTGCGAATCGTCGTCCACCAGATCATGGATGCATACAAGCAGCTGCATCAGTCTGCTTGGCGATAAAGCCGCTTCCGGTTCATCGAACAGATAGAGACCTTTTCCCGAAAAACGGTTTTTGACCAAGGCCAGAAAACTTTCCCCGTGTGACTGTTCATGTAAGGACTTGCCGCCATAGTAATCGATCAAAGGAACTTTTCCTCCCGCATCGAGCTTATTGACAGTGGATGCAAAATTATAGAAGCTTTCCGCTCTTAAAAAGAAACCGTCTTTGGGATAGGCACTTCTGGAGATCAGGATATGCTTATAAAGATCGGAATGGGTATCGTCCGTTGAAAACACGAAGTTCTTGGTACCGCCTTCCGGATTGAAACCCATGGCGATGGCGATCGCTTCCATCAGTGTCGATTTTCCCGAACCGTTCTCGCCGACAAAAAAACTCACCGGCTTTTCAAGATACAGCGGCGTTTCTTCAAGCTGTCGGATCGCCGGGATCTTTGAAAGATAGGAATCTTCCGGCAGCGGATCTTGCATCCTCACACTTCGCACATACATCGCATTCATCGCCTTCATTATACAAAAAGAAAACATCCCTTAAGGAATGTTTACAGGATATGCTGATAGATATACTTTGCGAAACCGTCTTCTCCGGCCGGATATTCCGAGATCTCATCGGCCAGTGCCTTGGTGTCATCCGAACCGTTGCACATGCATACACCCAAGCCGGCTCCTTCGATCATCTCGTTGTCGTTGGTCGTATCGCCGAATGCCGCCACATCTTTGATGTCGATGTCATGGGCCTGACAATACTTTTCCAAGGCATAGAACTTGTTGGCCTTAGCCGGAACGAATTCCATGCAGCCGGGAGAGGTCCTGACAAGCTTTACGGCATTGCCTGTGGCTTCTAAGATCGGTTTGAAGTGTTCCCGTATTTCCGGCATGCGTTCATCACCGCAGTTGATCAGGATCTTGGATGTCTTTTTCGCATACATTTCGGAAAGATCTTTCGCAATTTTGAAGTCGCGGTGCTTGGTGTTCTTGATCTGTAAGAACCTGTCACTGGCCTTGGAAAACAATGTGATCCCATCCACATAGATGTGACAGTCGAGATCCAGCCTGTCGATCTCTTCGATGATCATTTTGATATGCGGGATCTCGATCTCAAAGAAGATCAGGTTCTCCTTCATCGTATCATCATATAAAGATGCGCCATTGAGTCCGATATAGAAATCAAAGGGTCTTTTCATGCCCCAGTTTTCCGGATACGTCTTCAGGTCTTCGTAAGCTCTGCCGGATGCCAGACCGACTTTCACACCGGCATCCATCAGATCTTCGATCGCCTTGCGGTTGGCATCGGAAAGTTCCTTGGAGTAGGCACCTACCAGAGTCGCATCGATATCACAGCTTGCTGCTAAGATCTTTCTTTTCATACCGGTGATATTGTATCACTTTTTGACAAAACGTCATCCATAGAGCTCATCAATAAGGATATCGGCGATCTTTTCCGAATGGACGATATAAGAACCATGCCCCTCGCCCTTGATGATCCTGAGTGTCGCTAAAGGTATGGAATCGGCGATCCTCTTGGATTCTTCATATAAGACAAAATCCCGCTCCCCGGCGATCACCGTCGTCTTGACCTTGATCTGGGAAAGATCGATGGCATCGATATCCGGCTCCTTCATCATCATCTTGAGCTTCGGATCTCTGGTGAAAAGATATCTGGAAGCGATCATGAAACGGCAGCGTCTGTTCAATCCCTTGAACTTCAGATTGGCACCGGAGATGATGAGCCTGGTGATCCTGTCGGTCTTCATTGCCAGCAGAAGTCCCACGATACCGCCATCGGAATAGCCGTAATAGATGACATCCGTCATATTCAGCATCCGCATGAAGGCATTGAGATCTTCCGCCATATCGCCGTAATGATATTCACTCACCGGATCGGACTTGCCGTGACCCCGCAAGTCGACCAGATAGACTTTATAACGTTCCCGGAGTTTTCCTGCCGCGACATCAAAGATCTTGTGATCTTCGCCATTGCCATGCACCATCAGCAAAGGCCTGCCCTTGCCGATGATCTCATAATAGATCCTTGTACCATTCACTGCCGCATACATAGAAAAAACCTCCCTTTCCATCATTATATATGAGGAAAAGGGAGGTTTGATTCTTTAATCGAGATCTTCGCCGTTACTTGCGATGACTTTCTTATACCAGTAGAAGGAATCCTTCTTATATCTGTTGAAGGTCCCGTTTCCGTAGTCGTCGGAATCGACATAGACGAAACCGTAGCGCTTGCCCATCTCACCGGTCGAAGCCGATGTCAGATCGATCCAGCCCCACCAGGTATAACCGAACAGATCCACACCGTCTTCGATGGTCTCTTCCATCGCAACGATGTGCTTCTTGAGATAATCGATGCGGTACGGATCATGGACACTCTTGTCTTCTTCCAGTTTATCGAAGGCGCCTAAGCCGTTCTCCACTACCAGAAGCGGGATCCGGTAACGGGAATAGAGCTCGTTGAGCGTGAAACGAAGACCGTCCGGATCGATCTGCCAGCCCCACTCGCTCGCCGTCAGATACGGGTTCTTGGCACCGCCTAAAAGATTGCCGGCACTCTTGGCGACCGAAGTATCGCAGGTCACGCAGTTGGTCTGATAATACGACAAAGAGAAGAAGTCGACCGTGCCCTCTTTCAGTATCTCGGCATCGCCTTCTTCGATATCCAATGTGATCCCGTTGTCCTTCCAGAATTTTTGCGCAAAGTAAGGATATTCGCCTCTTACCTGCACATCGGCGCAATAGTATTGCATATCGCGCCAGTTCTTCTGGTACAGCAGCATGTCTTTGGGATCGGGTGTCAGCGGATAGACCGGCATCATGGCGATCATATTGCCGATCTTAAAGTCTTTGTTGATCTTATGGCCTTCTACTACCGCCATCGCGGAAGCGATGAACTGATGATGCAGGCCCTGATAGCGTAAATTCTTGTCATCCACCTGGTCCAGGAAGTTTCGCGTCCCCTCGTTGCGGATGCCTAAGGACATGTAGTTGCCCAAAGACAGACAGCCGCAGTTGATCTCATTGAAGGTCAGCCAGTATTTCACATCATCTTTGTAACACTCAAAGACCGTCTTTGCGTATTTCACAAACAGATCGATCACTTCTCTGGAAGCCCAGCCGTTGTATTTGTTTGTCAGATGGACCGGCATCTCGTAGTGGGACAAAGTGACGATCGGTTCGATCGAATACTTGTGCAGTAAGGCAAAGACATTCTTATAGAATTTGAGGCCCTCTTCATTCGGCTTTTCTTCTTCGCCGGTCGGATAGATCCTGGTCCAGGCGATCGACATGCGGTAGGCTTTGAAGCCCATTTCCGCCATCAGTTCGATGTCTTCCTTGTAATGATGATAGAAGTCGGAAGCGATGCGGTTGGGATAATACAGACCTTCTTCCGTTTCCTTGGAAATGGTCCTCGGTCTGGCGTGGGTACCGTTGCTTAAAAGATCGGCGATGCTCACACCTTTCCCGCCTTCGCCGAAGCCTCCTTCGACCTGGTTGGCGGCAGTCGCTCCGCCCCATAAAAAGTTTTTCGGAAATGCCATAGTGCTCCTTTCATGAACAGATACAGGCAGTGCCTGTATCTGTCAGTTATCGATGATTATTTTTCTTCCTTGTATAAGATCCAGGTCGCAATGAATGTCACGACCATGCCGATGACTGTCGCGATGATCATGAACATCAGGTTGTTCGGATTGTTTGCCGAAACGAACAGAGGCAGAGCGATGATCGAAGATGCACCGGCGAAGGCCTGGATGGCACACTTGAAGATGCCGGCCACAAGACCGCCGGCAGCCGAACCGATCATGGCGCCGTATAACGGAGTCTTATATTTGAAGTTGACCGCATACATCGCAGGTTCGGTGACACCGGCAACGATCGCAGTGACCGCTGTCGATAAGGAAGTGGATTTGAGTTCTGCCGATTTCGTCTTAAGTGCGACTGCCAGAGCGGCAACGCCCTGGTTGATGTTGGAGATGATCAGTGCCGGGAAGAAGATCGGCTCGTAGCCGATGGTCGGATCGGTCAGCATCTGTAAGAGATACGGAACGAAGGCACCGTGCATACCGGTCATGATGACGAACGGCATGATCGCCGCAAACAGAGCGACACCGATGAAGCCGATCGTGTTATACAGCCACAATACAAAAGCACTTAAGTACTGACCTAAGAAGGAACCGATCGGACCCAGTACGCAATAAGCCAGCGGGATCATCACTAAGATCGTGCACAGAGGTTCCAGTACGGATCTTAAGATCTCCGGAGAATGTTTCGCAAAGAACTTCTCGATCGGAGCCATGACCGCACAGCTCAGGATAATCGGAATGATCGTTGAAGAATAGGAATTGGAATATACCGGGATGCCTAAGAAGTTGAGGCCTGTTGCAGCCGCAAAGCTCGGATATACCAGCATGCCGCCGACGACCATGCCAAGACCCTGGTTGGCACCGAATTTCTTGGCAGCGAAGGCACCGATGATGATCGGCAGGAAGTAGAAGCCGGCATCACCCGCAAAGCTTAAAAGCTGGTAGGTACCGCTGGTCGCATCCGCACCGAGCATATCCGCAAAGATCAGGATGACCTTGATCATACCGGAACCGATGAGGGCCGGAATGAACGGTGTCAGTGAACCGGAAATGCCGTCAAAGACTTTATCGATGATGCCTTTGATGCCCTTCTGCGCAGGGACATCATCGACATTTTCATCGACTGCCTTTTCCATCGTCAGACCGTTGTCTTCACAGATCTTCTTATAGACATCACCGACTGCCTGGCCGATGATGACCTGCAGCTGCCCGTTCTGCCATTGTGAGCCTAAGACGCCCTGCAACTTGTCGATCTCTTCCTTCTTTGCCTTGGAAGCATCCTTCAGATTGAATCTGAGTCTCGTCACGCAGTGCGTGAAATACGAAATATTATCTTTACCGCCGACCAGATCGACGATATTTGAACTGATCTGTTCATAATTAGCCATAGTTTTCTCCTTTGTTTTGATCGTTATCTTGTTTCTGGACAGAGCCACGGAACTCACATCGGGCAAAGCTTCGAGCGCTTCAAGATCGATGAGTCCGCTGTCTTTGACCGTAATAAAGACCGTATCGCCGTTTTCGCTTATCGATACGATATTACTGTCGTGTTTGAAATGATCGATGATCTTTTCTTTCATGTCTAATTCAAAAGCCGGTTGATGTGAAGCATCAGATACAACGTCTCATCCTTGGAACAGTTCCATCCCCAGGTCTTATTGAAGTAATTGGTGATGGCAAGTGCACAGGTATAGATCTGCGGATATTCCCTGGCCAGCGTATTGAGCATCATCGCGTTTTTGACCTCAGAGTCATCCGGCGATTCGAAACGCTGCACCAGATACATCAGGTGTTTGACATAGCGTGAATACTCATAACTGCTCTTATCCATCTTCATGCCCATCTGTTCCTCGATGATGCGGTCGACCTCCGAAACGATCCTGGCGTCACGCACGACTTTCGTGGCATTGTTGGTCCCCTTCTCCGAATTGATCAGATGCAGGGCGATGTTCACCGCCTCGGATTCCGGAAGCAGGATCTGTGCTTTTTCATACATCATTTCAAGAGCTTTTCTTCCGATCGCATATTCCTTCTGATACAGATACCGGATGTCGTAAGAGATCGCTACGGTCAGATCGATGCCGCTTCTCAGTCTTTCAACGGCAAAGTTGAGATGATCGGCCAGAGTGAACGGGAAATTCGGACTGAGTTCCATCCCCAGTTCATTCTCCGCCATCTCGGCGATCTGTCCGGCGATGCTTACGATGTCATCGGGAATGTTCGCGATCACTCCCTGATATTCCGGTTCCACATCGTAGAAAGTTCTTTCGATCAAAGAAAGATCTTCCAGTTCGTAAGGTACGGCAGGAAAACCGATGCCCTTTCCGAAGACGACGATCTCTCTGCCCATAGAATCCAAAGCGATCGCAGCGGATGTGTTGATCTTTTTGATGATCTTCATGGTCTTCCTCCTTTCAATAAAAAACGGAAGCACATCAAACATAAAACGTCTTTTATGTATGAGTAGCGCTTCCGAAGAATATCACCTATACAAACTTTTTAAGATAACGCCTTTTTCAAGTAACGTTCTTATCGCCTATATTCTTTCATAAGAGGAAGAAGAAGTCAATCGCTTTAACTTTATAAAGATGTGCCTTATTGGCACATCTTTATGATCTACAGTTTTCCTTCGCCGAGGATCTTATTGTATTCTTCCTTGCTGCGGTTTCTGTACATCCAGATCAGCAGTCCGATGCCGATGACCATCGAGATACCGAGAGAGGCAAAAGTACTGACCGCAAATCCTTCAGCGACACCTTCCTTGAGACCGAAGTTGTAGACACCGTGTAAAAGGATCGGGATAAGAAGTGCGAATACATTGTATTTCTTCTGCCCCGTGAGCTTTCCTTTGGCCATGAAATAACCCATCGTCAGTCCGTACATGATATGCAAGGACGTCAGACCGCGGACGATGATCTGTCCGGCATTGGTACCGAAGAAATAGACGACCGCTTCCAGCAGTTCAAAACCGCCCGCCGTGATCGCAAAGAAAGACATCAGATCGAAGAAGGAATAAGCGATCTTGTTCGACTTGATCCCCCTGATCGCGAAGCGGCATTTCATCAGCTCTTCAACGAAGGCATTGATGATGAAGGCTTTTAAGAAAGCCGTCAGATATGCGCTCACTTCATAGAGCTTCAGCATATTGAAGACGATGGTGATCACAAGATCCAGTGCCATGATGCCCAAGGCACTCAAAGCACCGTTTTTAAACATCGTCAGACAGTCTTTTCTGTACTTTTTGTCTTTCTTGCGGAAAGCCAGGATGCCCATGATGATCAAAGGTGGAATGAAACTTATCAGTAACATCACTATCAACATAGCAGATACCTCTCTTACGTTTATTCTACATCAATCACGGAAATGACCGTACATTGCCTGTTTCTCATAGCAGAGATGTTTCATATCCAGTTCTTCGATGATGTGCTTCGGTTCGCCTCTTTCATACATCTCTTCCTCCGGTTCAAGATTGCCCTTATCGGAATCGATGTAGATGGCCAAAGGTCTCCTCAGTCCGATCGCATAAGACAGTTGGACTTCACACCACTTCAGATCGTGTTTCTTCAATAATTCCTTGGCAAACTTTCTGGCCATATAGGCACCGGAAAGATCGACCTTGGTCGGATCCTTGCCATTCATGCATCCCCCGCCCACATTGGCGAAAGACTGGTAGGCATCGACGACGATCTTTCTGCCGGTGAGTCCGGCATCACCCTCAAAACCGCCGATCTCAAAACGTCCCGTCGGATTGATCAGGTAACGCTCGACCTTCAAGTCATATCGTGCACAAAGGCCATCCGCGATATCCTTTAATATGGCGTCAGTCACTTCCCGATTCTTTTCGGAATTGTTGTAAGAGATCGTGAAGTCCTTGATCGATACGATGTTGAAATCATCGTCATAGATCCCGGTGATCTGTGCCTTGCCATCCGGATAAAAATCTTCATGGCTGTGGACGAGCTCGTCATACTTTTCCGCAAGCTCCTGCAGGATCACCATCGTCTTTGGCAGATACTTGTCCGTATCGTTGCAGGCGTAGCCGAACATCATCCCCTGATCGCCGGCACCGGCGATCTCATCGTTGGTACCTAAGGCGATATCATTGGACTGCTTGCCGATATTGTCGATGATCTCGTAGTCATCGCGATAGCCGATATCACGCAAGACCCTTCTTGCGATCTTAGAGGCATCAAAGTCGGCCTTGGTGGTGATCTCACCGGTGATGAAGATCTTGCCTTTGCCGCCCATCACTTCGACACCGCAGCGGCTTGATTCATCCTGTCTTAAGCATTCGTCGAGTATGGCAGCCGAGATCTGATCACAGACCTTGTCGGGATGCCCCCTGAAGACGATCTCATTGGAAAATAATTTCATGTTCCTTCCTTTCTGACCTAAGAAAAAGTCTCATCACACCCATGACGAGACTCACTTTAAACAATGGTACCCATCGTTCAAGCTTTAGCACCTTGAAATACTCAGGTTGCTGCACGATCACAGAGCTTGTCTCTCCCGTGCTCTTCATAGGTACATATACTTTAATATATTTTCTTTCGGAAATCAACGATCTCAGACAGAAGCTTTTTCCTGCGGCATATACCAAAACGAACTTGTCCCATGTAAATACGTGCGGGAACCCTTCGGCATCTGGCTCAGGGCATTGAAGACGTTGTAATAATCACCCGCACCGGCAGCGATCGCCATCGCTCCCAAAGTCCCCAGGACAGTCCAGGAAGGTTTTATCAGAAATAACAGAAACGGCAGAAAACCGAAGACGAGATTCGGAAGCATCGACATGAAGACGAAACCTGCTTTGGAAAAGGTCCCCGGTCCCACGACGAATAACATCCCCTGCTTCAGATTCTCATACATATAGACATCCCCTTCAAAACACAGCGCATGCAGGAATTCATGCGGTACCAGGCTCACGATCATCAGGACGCTTCCAAGCACGCTGAAAGGACTTCTTGAAACATAAAAATAGATACCTAAGGTAACAACCGCGATAAACAAAGAGACGATGTTCATGACTAGTCCCATCTTTTTCATCTCCATCTCTTTGAAAGCGACATGACCCGGCTCATGAGGGTGGGTGATCAGTTTTTCCGGATCCCCATCATATCTTCCCGCAAAATGAAATCTGACCATATGTATATCTCCCTGCTACTCATTATAGTCCATTCCCGAAACATTCAAAACTGCCCGTGCCATCTGTTACAATCAAGTCATGGATAGAAACGATCTCATCTTTCATTTTCAAAACACCGATGTTGACATCGAAAACATACTCATTGCGCAAGACATCGCAAAAAAATGCCTTGAACATATGAAGGATTTTCTTGTGCCGGGTCTTAACAGAGACCGGATCCACGAAGAGTGCCGAAGATTCATGAGCGAACTGGGTTCGCAGGGATGGTGGATCCATGATGATCCCGCCCTCATCCTGTTCAATGATCTGACGGCCTATTCCGGTGCCGGACTTCCCGACTACACAGATAAGACGGTCGAAGAAAACGACCTGATCTCCATCGATGTTGCCCCGATGATCGAAACCGGCTGGGGCGACCTGGCCAGATCTTTTGTCATGGAAGAAGGAAAGATCATCGACTGGAAAGAAAGCAAGAATGACGAGATCAGAGAAGGCATGGAAATGGAGATGAAACTTCATGAACTCTTCGTTTCCTTCGTCGATGAAGATACGACCTACGAACAGTTACATTCGCATATCGATTCCTTTGTAAAACAAAACGGCTATCACAACTGCGACTATCACGGAAACTACGGTCACTCGATCGAAAACGATCCGAAAGACAGGGTCACCATCGATATCGGAAGAAAAAAGGTCATTGCGCAATATGATAAGCCGATCACCTTTGAACCCCACATCTGTAAAAACGGCGGTTCGATCGGTATCAAACACGAAGATATGTATGTCTTCTTCGAAGGGAAGATGCGAAAACTATGAGCTACGAATATATCGCTGCCGGCATCTCGATCATCAACGATATCGAATATGCCGATCAGACTTCCGTCAAAGGACGGCTTGGCGGCTGTGCGGTCTTTGCCTACGGCGGCATGCGTTTCTTCAGTGATTCCGTCTTATTTTTAAGTTCCGGCGGTCCGGATTTTTTCGACTATTATGGGACCTATTTCGAAGAAAACGATATTTCCAAAGAAGGCATTTACATCACCCTTCCTCATACCCATCACACCCTTCTGAAATATGAGAAGGACGGTACCTGGAATGAGACTTCGATCTATGGCGGGAACTATTTCTCTGAACAAAGTCAAAACAACCGCACGTCCTTAGAAAAACTGAGGCCCTTTTTAAACAAAGACACCAAAGGTCTCTATCTGGATTCTGCGGCGGAAGAAGAAATATTCGAGGAGATCGAAGAGATACGAAAGCTTTCCCCAGACATGAAGATCCTGTGGGAACCGCCGACCTTTTCCTCCAAAGACCCTTGCATGCATGACAGAGTCCTTGAAGATATCATGAAATGCGATTACTATTCGATGAACCTCGATGAAGCATCCGCTTTCTTTGGTGTGAACGAAAGAAAACAGATCATCGAAAAGATCATGGAACTTTCGATCCCCTGCTTCTTGAGAGAAGGTGAGAACGGCTCATCCTGGATCGAAGATCATAAGATCGTCTCTCATCCGGCCATCGGACCGGAAAAGGCAGTCGACGTCACCGGCTGCGGCAACACTTCGGCAGCTGCCGCCTTATATCTGGCAAGAGAAAATAAAAGCTTTGAAGACATCGTATACTATGCCAACAAAGCTGCCGCAAAATGTTCGAGATCCAAGGGACCGATGCCCTTGAAATAAAATGATCGCTGATAAAGGGCGTTTTCAGTTATCGGAAGAAAACTGTTCGTTTATGAGATTACCTTCCCCGTCATAATGTGCCCGGTGTGTCCGCTTTCCGTTTCCATCCCCTCCTGCAGAAGAGCTGCAGCCTGTCAACAGCAGCAGGATCAGAAATAATATATTGAAATGTCTGTTCATATCCTTTGTCTCCTTGCCATGATCCTCCATTGCCA
Organism: Erysipelotrichaceae bacterium; assembly: GCA_045540935.1. Lineage (GTDB taxonomy): Bacteria > Bacillota_I > Bacilli_A > Erysipelotrichales > Erysipelotrichaceae > Colivicinus. Next base: position 41,528 of record JAZQIF010000165.1, read on the forward strand.
AACGTCCCATACCCGTCGTAAACAAACGAATGTCGTTTTCTGCGGGTAATTTTATGATACGAAACAGCGAAAGATCTCATTTCGTGTGATCACAGGCCGGGGCATATCTGCTCTGACTTTTGATTAGCTGCCCAGCCGCATAATGAAACAAAAATCATTCTATTTGTTTCTGCGCTGTCTGAGATTCTATCTTTTTTGATATCCGATACTTTATAATGTTATCAAGAACTTTTCATATCCTTGATTTGCAGGAGACCCCATATGACCTTAACCTACGCGATGACCGCAAGCGTTCTTATCCTCGGTCTTA
>JAZQIF010000166.1:0-19909 GCA_045540935.1 Erysipelotrichaceae bacterium
ATGCCATAAGAAAACAAAGTCAGCAAGGGAACGATATACAAAGAACCCAACAGATAAGTCAGGATATTGTTGATGATGGTCCCGAGTCTTCCCATCTTGAAGATGGTGAAGACCATCAGAAGCCCCATCACTAAAGAGACGATGAGCCACACCGTCCTTTGATTTTCGTTAGTTTTTGTAGTAGTACGCCGTTTTTTTGTCTTAGCTTTCTTTGTTGCCACTTTCCTCACCTAAATTGATCTCAACGATAGCCGGTAGGATCATCGGCGCTTTGCCGGTGGTACGCATGACGTAGCGGGAGATCAGATCTCTTGCCTCCACCCTTACCTGCATATTGTCGTAAGTTCCTTCTTCGACGTTCTTCTCGATCGTCGAGATCAGGATATTGCCTATCTCAGCCAGGATATGGTCGGCATCTTTGAGATAGATGACTCCTCTTGACTGGATATCGGGTCCGCCGATGACCTTTTTGGTCTTGAAATCGAGGACCACACCACAGATTATAGCACCATCGGTCGACAGTTTCTCCCTGTCGCGTAATACCATACCTGAAACATTGCGCATATCGGAAGCATCGATCGCCTTGTCTTCCAGTTCGATCTGATCGGAAGTTGAAGCGAGCCTGCTGCCTTCAAAGGTCGCAAACTGGCCATTGTCGAGGATGATGATCTTATCCGGCGTATAGCCCATATCGACAGCGATATCGGCATTGGAGACAAGATCCGAATACTCGCCTTTGATCGGCAGATAGTATTTGGGTCTGATCAGATAAAGCATCATCTTCAGATCCTCGATCGAGGCATGCATGGAAAGGATCTCTTTCGCATTCAGTTTGACGATCGAGACATCGGCTTTATAAAGGTCGTTTTCCATCGTAGTCGCATCTTTTTCCGTACCCGGAACGACCGGTGAAACGATAAGAGCGATATCCTGCTTGCGCAGTTCCACGATGTCATCTTCGCCGATGGCGATATTGTTCATCAGCTTAAAGACCTGATTGCCCGAACCGGAAACGACGACGACGACATTTTTGAGATCGTTGTTGAATTCATCCTGGCTGATGATGACGTTGCGCGGGATCTTGTAGTAGCCCATATCGTCAACGATCTTGAGAAGTCTGACGTGTTCCTCGTTGTAGAAGAATACTTTTTTATGATATTTGCTGGCAAGTTCCAAAACTTCCATGATCCTGAAAAGATTCTGCCGATAAAGCGTGATCAGGATGCGGCAATCTGTCTCCTCAAAGTAATGTTCGACATGTTCCGTGATCCTATGTTTAGGTGCCGTGTAGCCGGGCCGCTTGGAACCGGTCGATTCGGACATCAAAACCAAGACATTCTTTTTGCCAAGATCGGAAAGCGCATTGATATCCATTGAAAAGGCCTTGTTCAGGAAATCGTAATCGAAGATGAACTCCGAAGTGTAAACGATCAGACCCGAATCGGTCTCGAATGCATAACCGACACCATCGGCGATCGACTGCATGACCGGGAAAGTATGGATGACATGTCCCGCCACCTTGAAGGTGTCGCTTCTTTTCACGACATGGACATGTTTGTTCTTGAGCTTGTGATGTTTGAATTCGTCATCGAGCAGCTTGGCCGTCAGAGCGGTCGCATATACTTCGATATCGATCTGGGAAAGAAGATGTCCGATAGCCGACATCACATCGTCGTGTCCATGAGAAATGAAGATGCCCTTCACCCTGTCTTTATGTTCGATCAGATACGTGAAATCCGGGATCAGGTATTCGATACCCAACTGTTCGCTTTCGCTCGGATATTTGAGACCGGCTTCCAGGACGAAAATATCTCCATCTATTTCCACCACGTACATATTCTTGCCATCTTCGTCAAGACCGCCGAGTGCCATTAAACGTATTTTCTGCACTGATTATATTCCTCCAAAATTCATCTAAAATTATAACATACTTTCGCATGTCTTACAGGTCATCATCCAGACGCCGCAGACCCCTGTCTGTAAGTTCATAAACATGGTCTGCGACCTCATCGATGAACTTACGGTCATGAGAGACGGCGATGATGCAGCCTTTATAATCCGAGAGGATCTCGCGGATCTTCGGACCTGACAAAGCCGAAAGATTGCGGGTCGGCTCATCCAACAAAAGCACATCGTTCCTGTCTAAGATCAGCTTTGCGAAATACAGCTTGCATTTCTGGCCTTCCGAAAGCTCGCGTATGGCATGTTCCATCTCCTCGGCAGTGAACTTGAGCGTACCGAGAAGTGTCGAAGCCCTGCTTCGCCCTTCTTTGAGATTGCCGTCCCATAAGAAAGCGATCGCCGAAGCATCCATATCCATCTTTTCGGAATAGTTCTGCGGCATATAACCGAGGCTGATATCTTCCCTTGTACTCAAGTCTTCATAGATCTCTTTGATCAGGGTGGACTTGCCGGTCCCGTTATCGCCGATGATGCAGACCTTGTCCTTGCCAAAGACTTTGAGTGAGAGATCTTTGCTTAAGATCCTGTCCCCTGTTTTCAGACAAGGCAACTGCAGATCCAAAATGACCTTATTGGGATTGAGCTTTACCTCATCGAAATAGACTTCGATCGCCTCTTCCGGTTCGTAGAGCTTTCTGAGCTTTTCTTTCTTTTCTTCCAGGTTCCTGCCCTGGGCTTTTACGGCATGCATCTTCTTTTTCAGAAGCTGACCGCCATGAGGATCGGCTCTTGAAACGGTATTCTGACGATGTTCCACTTTCTGGTAGATCTTACGCCATTTTTCCATCTGCTTGTCAAGCTGGGCCTTTTCCTTGACGGCGATCTTGTTGTTCCTGTTAATGAAGGCCTGTCGGTCTTTGATATATTCCTCATAGGTCAAAGCCGCAAAACTTAAATGTGATTCGCTTTTGCGCTTGAGCTGCTCCAGATGCAGGATGCCGTTGGCGCAGTTGCTCAAAAGAGTTTCGTCATGGGAAACGAAGATCAAAGGTAAACGCGTGTTTATTATGAGATCCTCCAGCCAGAGAAGAGTCGAAAGATCCAGGTCATTGCTCGGCTCATCCAGCAAAAGGATGTCGGGATCTTCGTAGAGGATCTTCAATATGGCGATCTTTACTTTTTCACCACCGGAAAGTGTCCGCATGATCCGCTCGTTCAAAAGATCGGCGGATACATCGATCTTGGAAAGCAGTGAGTAAAGATGATTATAGTCGATCTGTTCGTCGATATAGGAAATGACATCCTTATCGAGATCTTCTTCTGAAATTTTCTGCGGCAGGTAGCCGATCCTGCCATCTGCCAGGATAGTGCCGGAAACCGTGACATAATCCGAAACATCCTTTCCGGCCAGGATCTTCAGTATCGTCGATTTGCCGTTTCCCTCTTCGCCGATCAGAGCGATCTTGTCACCCTGCTGCAAGACGAAAGAAAAACCATCGACAAGTATTCTTCCTTTATGTGTTATGATCTTCAGATCATTGATTTTAAGCATGTAAAAACGATCTCCTTCCTCGCTTTCAAGGGAATAGAAAACCTATGGAAGCGGAACATAAGTTTTCAAGAGATCAGTTCTTCATGCTTTCACCTTCTATTCTTTTACCATCTCGCCGTTGAGTGAGAACGACATGACCTGGGTGATCTTCACTTTGACGATGTCACCGACTTTCACGTTCTCGCCCGTGAAATTGACGAGCTTGTTTTCCGGCGTATAGCCGCTGTATACATTGGAATTGCGCTTGCTGAGACCGTCGACCAATACTTCGACGACCTGATCGGCAAAACGCTGGTTGTTCTTGTTGGCATAGAAAGCCACGAACTCATTGAGCTTTTGCAGTCTTTCTTCCTTGGTCTTCATATCGATGCCGTCTTCCATTGCAGCAGCCGGTGTGCCTTCCCTCTTGGAATAAATGAAAGTGAAGGCGTTGTCGTATTCGCAATGCCTGACAGCGGAAAGCGTATCTTCGAAAGCTTCATCGGATTCGTTCGGGAAACCGACGATGATATCGGTCGTAAACGAAAAGCCCGGAAGTTCTCTCTTCAGTTTATCGAACAGTGCCAGGTATTCCTCTCTGGAATAGCGGCGGTTCATCTTCCTGAGGATCTGCGTGTTTCCTGACTGGATCGGCAGATGGATGTAAGGCATGATGTTCTTATTGCTGCGGATCGCCTCGATCATCGTATCGTCGAAATCCCACGGATGGGATGTCATGAAACGGATCCTTGGGATATTGGTCTTGGCGACATCGTTCAAAAGATCGCCGAACGTGTAATCGATCTTCAGATCTTTGCCATAGGCATTGACGTTCTGACCCAGCAGACAGACTTCCTTATAGCCCTGTCTCACCAGTTCTTCCACTTCCGCGATAATGTCCTTCTTATCGCGTGAACGCTCCTTTCCTCTCGTGTAAGGAACGATGCAATAGGAACAGAACTTGTCGCAGCCATACATGATGTTGACCCAGGCCTTGTGGCTCATGAATCTGGTCACCGGGACCGACTCGATGATCTCGCCCATTTTGGAATAGACTTCGACTTTGCGTTTCTTGTCGGAGATGACATCATAGATCAGTTTCGGCAAAGAAGTGATGTTGTGTGTGCCGAAGATGATATCGACCTGACGGTATTTTTCCATGATCAAAGCGACGGTCTTTTCTTCCTGGGCCATGCAGCCGCCGATCGCGATGATCATGTCGGGATTTTCTCTTTTATAGCGCTTCAGAGCACCGATCTCACCCAGGACCTTTTCTTCCGCGCCCTGTCTGACCGCACAGGTATTGATGATGATGACATCGGAGCGTTCCGGTTCATCGCACATCTGATAACCCATGGCATCGAGAAGTCCGGCCATCGTCTCGGAATCGCGCTGGTTGGCCTGACAGCCGTGTGTGATGATGTGATACTTTTTATCGTTTCCTATGCCTTTATATTTCTCATCCAAAGAAAAAGAAAACTTCTCGGAAGTTTCCTTGTTACGTTTTCTGGCATCATTCAATGAAGGCAGTATGTAGTCTTTTTTCATACCTACTATTGTAATGAAAAGCCATTAAAAAACCAAGTTTGGAACTTGGTTTACAGAGATAAAGCACTAACCGGGCACGTTGCAACACAAGCACCGCAATCGATGCAAGTGTCTTCGTTGCAGACAGACTTGCCTTCGTCGTCCAGCTCAAGAGAACCGGTCGGGCAGACACCTGTACATGCACCACAGCCGATACATAAATCACGATCAACTTTGACTGGCATAAACAAACCCTCCTTAAAACATCATAATTATACCATGCAGTATCAGAGGTTAGTAAAGGCTAACCGTATTTAATCCTTACGTATCTCCAGTGACAGGAAATCGAGCTGATCCTGGTCGACATAATTCGGCGCATCCGACATCAGACAATATGCACTCGCAGTCTTCGGGAAAGCAACGACATCCTTGATGTTGTCCGTACCGCTGAGGATCATGACCAGTCTTTCCAGACCGATACCGACACCGCAGTGAGGCGGAGCGCCATACTCAAATGCTTCTATGAAGAAACCGAACTTGTTTCTGATCTGTTCCTTGCTCAGACCTAAGGCATCGAAGACTTTAGCCTGCATTTGCGAATCGTGGATCCTGACGGAACCGGAAAGAAGTTCGTAGCCGTTGAGGACCAGGTCATAAGCTCTTGAGTAGCAGTTTGCCTGATCGGACATCAGCTTATCGACATCCTCGTCTCTTGGCGCAGTGAACGGGTGATGTGCAGAGACCCATCTGTTCTCTTCTTCCGAATATTCATACATCGGGAATTCGGTGATCCATTCAAAACAGAACTTGTTGTGATCGATCAGGCCCAATTCCTCACCCAGTTTCTTACGGACAGCACCCAAAGCAACTTCGGCGACTGCCTTCTTGTCGGCGACCATCAGCACGACATCGCCATTTTCAAGACCTAAGAAATCCTTCAGAGCGAACTTCTCGTTTTCCGGTAAAGCGTTATTGACCGAACCCGAGAATTCATCCTTGTCATATTTGAGATAAGCGAGAGCTTTTGCCTTATAGACCTTGACGAATTCATTGAGTTCATCGAATTTCTTACGGGAGAGCTTGTCACAGGCGTTGTGGAAGACCAGGGCCTTGATCGCCTTTCCTTCCGCAACGGCATTCTTGAATACCGCAAATGCGGAATCCTTGAAAAGATCGGTGACATTGACCATCGGATTATCGAAACGAAGATCCGGCTTATCGGAACCGTATTTATCCATCGCATCGACATATCTGATGCGCGGGAACTGCAGATCGTCGACGCCTTTGACTTCCTTGAAGATGGCCTTCATGACCTTTTCGACTTCCGCAAAGATGTCTTCTTCGTCAGCAAAAGACATTTCCATATCGATCTGGGTGAATTCCGGCTGTCTGTCGGCACGCAGGTCTTCATCACGGAAACATCTGGCGATCTGGAAGTAACGGTCCATACCGCCGATCATCAGCAGCTGTTTGTACTGCTGCGGGGACTGTGGCAAGGCATAGAAACGTCCCTTATATAATCTGGACGGAACAAGATAGTCTCTTGCGCCTTCCGGAGTCGACTTGGAAAGGATCGGTGTCTCGACTTCCACGAAGTCGTCTTCATGTAAGACTCTTCTGACGATCGTCGCGACCTTGTCTCTCAGCAAGAGCTTTTCCTTGATCGGATTCCTTCGGATATCCAGATATCTGTATTTGAGTCGGAGATCTTCCAAAGCGTCCGTTTCATCGGCAATGATCATCGGTGTCGTCTTGGCAGCCGATAAGACCTTGCAGGAATCGGCGATGACTTCGATCTCGCCGGTCGCAAGTTTCGGATTCGGATTCTCCTTGACGGCGACAGTTCCTTCGACCTGGATGACGTATTCGTTTCTGACGTCTTTGACAAGATCGGAATGGTTCTCATCGAACGTGATCTGGGTGATGCCGTATCTGTCTCTCAGATCGATAAAGACGATCGAACCGAGGTTCCTTCTCTTGGCTACCCAGCCGGCAAGCTTGACATGTTTGCCTTCATCAGTTTTTCTTAATTCTCCGCATGTGTGATCTCTATTCATAATAATCCTCCATCAGCTGATCGAGACGTTCGACCAGTTCTTCTCTCTTCACACTCTCCTGAGCTTTGGTCAATGTATCTTTCAATGTGACGACATTGTCTTTCACTTCATCCTCGCCGATGATCAGCACGAACCTCGCATTCTTCCTTTCCGAAGAACGGAACTGTGCCTTCAAAGAACGGCGGTAGTAATCCATCTCGGTCGAGAAGGAATTGGATCTGAGCTCTTCGGCAATACCGAAGGCATAATCGGCATCCGCATTCAGATTGATGACGTAGCAGTCGATCGCCTTCTTGAAATCGAAGATCTCTTCCGCTTCGCATAAGATCATCAGACGTTCCACGCCGATCGCAAAGCCGATACCGCTCATCTGCGGACCGCCCATCTCTTTGATCAGTTCATCATAACGGCCGCCGCCGAATATGGTCGCCTGCGAACCGGAAGCTTCGTTGGTGGAAACGACCTCAAAGACCGTATCTGTATAATAATCCAGACCTCTGACCAGACGATCATCGATCTCATAAGGAACTTCCAGGACATCAAGATAGTGTTTGACAGCCTCAAAATACTTTTCGGAAGCCTCAGTCAGGCGCATCTTCGGTGCGTTTCTGACCAGATCGGAATCCCTGTCGATCTTGCAGTCGAGGATCCTCAACGGATTCTTCTCCAGACGGTTCTGGCAATCGTAGCACAGTTCATCCTTGTGCGGCGCAAAGTATTCGATCAGGTCTTTCTTGTAACCGAGCCTTGATTCGGCATCGCCAAGCGTATTGATGAGTACCTTCACGGATTCAAGACCCAATGTCTTGATGTAGAAATAACCCAAAGCGATGACTTCCGCATCGATCAGAGGATCCTTATCTCCCAGACACTCCACGCCCATCTGGGTGAACTGTCTCTGTCTGCCCTTCTGCGGACGCTCATGACGGAACATCTCCTCGATGTAACCGAGTTTTACCGGCATCTCGGAAGCAGCATACATCTTGTTTTCAACGAAACTGCGGATGACACCGGCCGTGCCTTCCGGACGCAGAGTCAGAGAGTCCTTGCCGTTTGGCGAGAAGGTATACATCTCTTTGGTGACCATATCGGAAGTATCGTTTTCCTTCTGGAACACCCCGGTATATTCAAAGACCGGTGTTTTGATCTCCGAATAACCGTAGAGGTTTAAAAACTGGCGGAACAAGTCCGACAACATGTTGAAGCGGACCATCTGATCAGGCAAGAGATCATACGTTCCTTTTACTGTCTGATATGGCATAATTCCTCCTTTTAAAATAAAAACGTCCTGTCTAAGGACGTATTAACGCGGTGCCACCTTAGTTCATATCAAAGATATGCCCTTTGTGCTGTAACGCTGCTTCAGCGGCCTGTTTTGCAGGCATCAAGGAAGTGTCCCTCTTATCTCCGAATGAAACCTTTCACCATTCGCTCCTCGCTTTGAAACGGATCCAAGAATAATTTTCCTTATTGATATAGAAATTCTAGCATTATTTAATGGCTCTTTCAACCGAAATCACACTGTCGACTTTGCGAAGATTTGCCATGATCGTCTCGAGATGTTCGAGGTCATTGACCATGAAAGACATCGCGGTCGTAGCGGAAAGATCCTCTTTGTTTGCCTGCGAATTGACGGCTGTCAGATTCGCCTTGTACTGGGCAACGACAGTGACCAGATCGGTCAGAAGATAGGACCTGTCTTTGGAGAAGATCTTGATGGAAGCCTCGTATTTGATATCCGGCTTCTGCGGATCCCATTCCACATCGATCAGTCTTCTTTCGCGGGCGATATTCGGACAGTCGGCACGATGTACCTTGATGCCCTGCCCCTTGGAAACGAAACCTACGATCTTATCGCCATATACCGGTGCGCAGCAAGGCGAGATCGTGATCTTCATCGAACTCACACCCTTGACCATGATACCGGTCTTGGAAACGAAATGGTTCTTTTCCGAATTCTTCTTCGTGATCTTTTCCAGATACGAAAGATCGAGCTCCTTCTTGCCGAGCTTTGTCAGCTTTTCGATGACTGCGATCGGCGTCATCGACTTGCATCCGATGGCATAAAGCAGATCGTTGGCCGTCGACTGCTGGAAAGCGCTGGCAACCTTGTCCAGCTTCTTGGTGTCGAAGAATTCATCGACATCCAGGTCATGTTTCTTGAGTTCGTCCTTCAGCATCGACTCGCCCAGACGGATGAACTCTTCCTTATCTTCCATTTCCTTCTTCAGGAAATAGGCTTTGATCTTATTGCGGGCGTGGTTGGTCTTGACGATCTTCAGCCAGTCTTCCGACGGCGAAGAGTTCTTATTGGTACGAAGTTCCACGACATCGCCGGTCTTTAACGGCGTGTTCAAAGGGACCAGAACGCCATTGACCAGAGCGCCGACTGTCTGGTTGCCGACTTCCGTATGGATGCGGTAGGCAAAGTCGATCGGTGTTGCCCCTGCCGCCAGGTCGATGATACGGCCTCTCGGCGTCATGCAGTAGATGTTCGCATTGAAGATATCATGGGTGATATCGTTCATGTAATCCTTGGCATCGGCATCCGTATTCTCTTCAAAGGCCTTGAGCCAGTTGAGCTCTTCGACAAGCTTCTTCTGCGAACGGGTCTTGCCTTCCTTGTAGGACCAGTGTGCCGCGATACCTCTTTCGGCGATCTCATCCATCTCTTCGGTACGGATCTGTACTTCATAGATCCTGCCATCCGGTCCGACGATCGTCGTATGCAAAGACTGGTAAAGGTTCATCTTCGGCATCGCGATGTAGTCCTTGAGACGTCCCGGGATCGGACGATAGACCGCATGGATGTAACCTAAGATCTCATAGCAGTTGGTCTCGGTCTGCGTCACGATACGTATGGCAAGCAGATCCAGGATCTCGTCGAAGCGCTTATTCTTGGTGACCATCTTCTTATTGATGGAATACAAGTGCTTGGAACGTCCGAAGATCCGAAACGGGATATTGTGCATCTGCAAAACGATCGAGATGTCTTCGATCATCAGTTCGATCTGCTGATCTCTTTCCGACTTCTTGGATTCGACCAGTTTCGCGATCTCATGGTATTTTTCGTTGTCCAGATAATAGAACGACAGATCTTCGAGTTCGTTTTTGATCTCAGCGATACCCAGACGGTGAGCGATCGGCGCATAGACATCAAGAGTCTCTTTGGCGATACGCTTCTGTTTCTCCGGTGCCAGGTATTGCAGGGTACGCATATTGTGCAGACGGTCGACGAGCTTCACCAGGATGACACGGACGTCTTTTGCCATGGCGATCAGGATCTTGCGGTGATTGACAGCCTGGTATTCTTTTTCATCCGTGAATTTCAGATTGGAGATCTTGGTGACTGCTTCGACCATTTCATAGATCTCTTCGCCGAATTCTTCGACGAATTCTTCCTTGGTGACCCCGCAGTCTTCGATGACATCGTGAAGAAGACCTGCACAGATCGTATAGGGATCGCTCTTGAGCTTGGCAAGTTCATAAGCAACATTGAGACAATGCACAAAATACGGCTCTCCGGAAGAGCGTTTCTGGTCCTTGTGTTTGTCAAAGGCATAGTCGTACGCCTTGTCGATCAGAGCCAATGACTCGGGATTGGTGATATACGTCTCGATCTGGTCATAAAGCTGCTGCTTTGTACTTATCAAATCTTTCATTTCACGATCCTTATCTAAAAGACCGAAGCAAAGCTTCGATCCGTTTAATACTTCATCAGCGTGAAGACATCGTAGCCGGCAAGCTTCTCTCTTCCGCCCAAACCTTCCAGTTCGATCAGGAAGGCACAGCCGGCGACTTCGCCGCCCAGCTGTTCGATCATCTTCGCAGTCGCTTCGACTGTTCCGCCTGTTGCCAGCAGGTCATCGATGATGAGGACCTTCTGACCCGGTTTGATCGCATCCGCATGGATGTGCAGTTCATTGGAACCATATTCCAGATCATATTTGTAAGAGATGGTCTTTCTTGGCAGCTTGCCCGGTTTTCTGACCGGAACGAAACCGATCTTGAGTTCATGCGCTACTGGGCAGCCGAAAATAAAACCTCTGGATTCCGGTCCGGCAATGACCTGTGCTCCGACTTTTTTTGCATAGTCGATCAGGACCTCACATGCTTCATGGAAAGCTTCGCCGTCCGCCATCAAAGGAGTGATATCGCGAAACAGGACACCCTCTTGCGGGAAATCAGGAATCGATGCAATATAATCTTTTAAATTCATATGTTTCTCCCCTTAAACACAAATAATTATAGTAGAACTAGATCAAATCTTCAATTACGAAGGACAGCCGGCCCGCGTGATAGGTATCTTTGCGGATGCTGCCGACGATCGAAGAAAAATCTTTGCCGCTAAGTGCCGTGTGGAAACAGATCGCTTCAAGCCTGTCATTGACGGTATATTTGGGATAGATGCCCTGTATCATATATTTTCTGGCATAAGTGAAATCTTCGATCGCAAACAGAGGCTCTTCAAAACCCTGCCCGAACGGTTTCAGTTCATCCATCTCATCGATCAAAGAGATATCATAGTCTGCCGCATCATAGCAGATAACATCCTTATACACTTCTTCGTATTCGACCTTTCTGGAAGCGATCCTTTGAGCGAAAGTATCAAGATCCTTACTTTCGATCGACAGACCGACAGCCTGGGCATGTCCGCCAAAAGCCTTGTAGAGATCGCTCTCCTGCTTCAAAACAGTATACAGATCAAAACCCTTCGGTGCTCTGCCCGAGCCCTTGAGCAGACCGTCCGATTCACTTAAAATGATCACCGGTTTACCCATATCGTTCATCAGACGGTTGGCGATCAGTCCGCACAATCCTTCCTTGAAAGCTGCCGAAGAAACGATGATGATGTCTTTGTTTCGATCGGCAAGACGTTCCGCAAGTGAGGCCATCTCTTTGGTCAGCTGTTTGCGGGTGGTATTGATCTGTTCGATCTTGGAAAGATAGGCTGCCGCCTCTTTACGATCGGAAAGAAGATACTTCACGACATAGTTGACGTTCAAGGCATCATCCATCCTGGATACCGCGTTGATCTTCGGTACCACATCAAAAGACAGACATTCAAAATCGATCTTCTTGTTTTTCGTCAGATAGGAGATCGTATAGAAGTCTTTTTCGTTCAATAAGGAAACAGCCTTCTTCAAAAGATAACGGTTGTAGCCGAAGACCTTCACCATATCCGCCAGAGTCGCCAGTCCGCCATAGACAAGACTCAGCTCATCATAACGGAATGACTGGCTGAGCAGACAGCAGAGTCCCGATGCGCACATATCGGCATACCTTTCATCGAATAAAGACGGATGCAGATACGCATCGGCACTTGGCGCCTCAGTGTATTCGTGGTGATCGATGACCAGTGTGACCAGGCCCAGAGATCTTGCGTGATCCAAGGCTTCGTTTGCCACGATGCCGTTGTCTACGCATAACAACACATCGAAACCGTGTTTTGCCGCGGTCTCAACGATCGTCATATTCAGACCATAACCTTCCTTGCTGCGGGAAGGGATGTAGTAATTGGATGCGATGCCCAGATCCTGAAACAGTTTTGTCATGATGGCTGTCGCACATATGCCGTCACAGTCATAATCGCCAACAATAAAAAATCTCTTATCCTTATAAGATAAAAGAATCTTTTTGAATTCATTGAGTAATTCGATATCATCCCCCTCTTCAAATCCCGAAACATCGAGATCTTTCAAAGTGACATGATTGATCTGACAGATCTTTTCTGCCAGCGAAAGTGTATCGTGATGAAAACGATATTTCATAGCGTATTCAAAGCGATGAACAATCCGATCAGAGACAGCAGGATCTGCAGGCAATAGAAGCTGAGGACGATCTTCCTCTCCTTATGGCCCTTGATGACAAAGGCATAATGGATCGGTGTATAGGAGAAGACTCTCTTGTGGAAGAGCCTTACGGATAACTGCTGCAAGACGACACAGAACATCTCGATGACAAAGACACCGCCGATGAAAAACAAAGCGATCGTCTTATCCATCAGGATGCCCAGACACGCAAATAAAGCGCCTAAGGCAAGGGAACCGCTGTCCCCCATGAAGATCTTTGCCGGATGGAAATTGAAGCGCAGATAGCCGATCAGACCGCCTAAGATGCAGACAAGGAAGATACCGATATAGGTATAAGATTCCCTGAAGCAAAGATAGACGAACGGCAGCAGCGCAAAAAAGGAAACGCCTGCACATAAGCCATCCATGCCGTCGGTAAAGTTGACCGCATTGGCTTCCGCCATATACAGAAGGATCATGAAAGCGGCAAAGGCGATCCAATGGATCTGAATGCCGATCGAGGTGAACGGGATCGTCACCTGCATCGGAATGACGTTTCTGTAAACGATGAACAGGAATAACGTATAGACGAATTCCATGATCAGACGGGTCTTTGGCGAAAGACCTTCGTTGGAATGCGAGCGGATGACCAGGGCATCATCAATGAAACCGACGGAACAGTAAAGTACATAGGATAAGATGACAAACTGCGTCCTTGGATCGGCGAGCCCTTTAAAACAAAGAACGGCAAAAACGATGATCGGAATGACGACAAACATCAGTCCGCCCATGATCGGTGTCTTGCCCTTCTCTTTGAATTCTTTCAATGCATATTCGGAAGTGACCTGGTTGATGTCTCTGTTTTTTAAGAATGCGATGAACTTCGGCATTGCCGCAAGCATCAGCAAAAAAGAACAGATCAGACCAAGTAAAGAAATTAACGGCGTATTCATACCTAGCTATTATACACCATTCCCTTGATTTGTCTCAGAAACTTCAGAGTTTTCCTCTTTTGTCTCTTCTGTCTTCTCTTTCGGATAATTGATCTCCCGGAAGCGGATGATGATCTCCTTGTCCGGATCGGCGATGCTGCCGGCTTCCACCGACTGTTCATAGGCGACGCCATAGCCTTCCATCTTCATCGGGATGCGGGAAAGGTTCCAGAAATCGATGACATCTTTTCTTGTCCAGCCGTTGAAATCCGGGACGGTCATGGAACTGCCGTCTGTCAGTAAGAAGACTTTCTGGTATGTATAGACATCTTCCTTTTCTTTCGGAAGCTGATCGACGATCTTTGAACCGTCGAAGATCTCGACGACATTGAGATCATATCCTTCCAGCATGGTCCCGGCTTCATTCAAAGACTTGCCAAGGAGATTGGGCATCTCATGTTTTTCGATGTATTTGACATCCGGATTATTTTCGTCCTCATTGATGATCAGATTTTCCAGTAAGGCGATCCGGTCGATCAGATCCGGGATCGGTTTGATCTCATAGTTGTAGTAGACGGTCTCCGGAGAGACATAGGCAAAATAGACCATGTATTGGGGATCTTCATACGGGAAGCCCAGCATGCAGGAGATGATGTTCTGATCTTCCGCATAACCGCCATCGAGCGGGATCTCGGAAGTACCGGTCTTGCCCATGACTTCCACGGTCTTTGCCGCATAGTGACGGCACGTACCGTCCGGTTCGGCAACGACCCTTCTTAAAAGGTCCTGCATCTGTTTGGCTGTGGACTTGGAGATCGGCTCAGAGACGACCTTGCGGCTGCCCTGGTAAACGACAGTGTTGGTATTGGGATCGACGATCTTTTCGATCAGATATGGTTTGACCATCTCACCGTTGCCGAAGATCGCCGTATAGGTCTGTAACAGCTGTAACATCGTGGTGGAAGAACCCTGACCATAGGTCGCCGTGATATCATCGACCGGCGAAAGGCCGTAGTTGGTATAACCCGGCACTTCATCGATCCCATCGGAATTCACGTTCTGATACAGATGGTAACGATCAAGGTATTCTTTGTATTTATCGACACCGACGTATTGGGAAAGCAGAGTCGCTGTAGCAACGTTACTTGAATAGATCAGGCCGTAATCCAGAGGGATGAAGCCCCAATCAAGTCTGGAAACGTTGTAGATGCAGCCGAGCTGATCGCCTGCGTAGGTCCTTCCGCTGCTTGCCGTATAACAGTAAGGAGAGGAATCAAACCCCGTATCGCCGTCATAGACCCCCATGTCCATCGCTGCCGAATAGATGACCGATTTCATGACGGAACCCGGTTCATAAGCCAATTGTGAACCGTAGTTTACCTGGACATCATCCGGTGAAAGACTGTTCGGATCGAAAGACGGCGTCTGTCCCCAGGCCAGGATCTTGCCGGTCTTGACTTCGACGACGGCAGCCCAGGCTCGGGAGGCGTTCTTTGCTTCCATAGTCGTGTTGAGAGCTGAATTGAGAGCTTCCTGGATCGAGAGATCGAGGGTAAGGTAGACGTCATATCCGTTGACGGCGTTCAAAGTCTCTTCAAACATGCCGGGCAGGATATAGCCGTGTTTGTCTCTCTGATAGGAATGATAGCCATCCGTACCGGAAAGCTCATCGTTCAGATATGATTCGATCCCCAGCTTCCCTATCAGTTTCCCCGTGTTGTCGGATTGGGCAAATCCGACAAGCTGCGGAGAGAACGTCTCGCCATATGGGTAGTAGCGCTTATAGGAATTACGGAAATCGATCCCATGCAGACCTTCGATGGCTTCGATCTGTTCTTTCTGTTCTTTGCTGAGATTACGTCCCATGGCACCCAGTTCGATCTGGTAAAGACCCGAATTGGACACCAGGATATCGTAGATCTCCGAAGCATCCATGCCAAGGATCGGCGCCAAGGCCTGTGCCGCGAAGGAAGGGTTGTCGACATAGGCGATCTCGTCGGAACTTGACAGTCTGTCCGGGTCCAGATAACAGATGATATCGAACGTCTTGACATCCTGTGCGACGATCGTGCCGCTGTTGTCATAGATATTGCCTCTGGAGGCAAAGATCTTCTCTTCCACATTGGACACTGAGGAAACATAGTCGGTCAGTGACGTATTGGAACGGATGTGCAGCTTTGCGATCGTAACCAAAAAAACGTTGACGGTAACAAGAAGTGCTACCCCCAACATTAAAAAATATAGAAAACGAAGTTTGTTATTACTTCGTTTCATGAATCATTCTTCTCCCGATATGGAAATGATGTTATCGGAGACCTGGTCAAGATTTGCAGCCGTCGCTGCAGCAAAGACCCTGTCTTTATTCTCCAGATTCGAGATCTCGTAGGTCAGAGACTGATTCTGGCTTCTCAAGACAGTCAGCTCTTCGTTCATCGTCTGGATCTTCATCGTCAGTTTCGTATTCATCGTATTTACAAGCAGACTGCTGGCCAGCCAGGCGATCAAAGAGAATGAAAAAAGAATGATCGCGATGCCGTTCAAACTGAGTCTTCTTCTTTTCTTTTTAACTATCTTTGCCATATACCTTCTCTATCCCTCTTAAAATCGCGCTTTTTGAACGGCGGTTGATCTCGACTTCCTCATCGGAAGCTTTTTCACCGCGGTTCAGCAGCCTGTAGTCCGCTTTTGCGACCTGTTCCGGCCGCAAAGCGATGCGCTTGTCATCCTCGACTGTGGTCAATGCTTTGAACTTGTGTTTGACCAGTCTGTCTTCCAGTGAATGGAAAGTGATGATGACAAGTCTTCCCCCTGTTTTCAGGATCGGATCGAAGCTGTCCAGGAATTCCTTCAAGGAATCCAGTTCGTGATTGACTTCGATGCGGATGGCCTGGAAACTCTGTTTTGCCGGATGTCCCTTCTTGGAAAGGACTTTTGCCGGAAGTGCACTTTTGATGACTTCCACCAGCTGCAAAGTCGTTTCGATCGGACGGCTTTCAACGATCTTAGCAGCGATCCTTGAAGCATTCCTTTCTTCGCCATAGTCCCAGAGGACTTTCTGCAGCTCTTGTTTTGAATAAGTATTCACGACATCATATGCGCTGAGCGAATCGTCCTTGTTCATGCGCATATCCAGCGGACCGTCATAGCGGTAGGAAAAACCCCTTTCCGCTTCATCGAACTGCGGTGAGGAGACCCCGAGATCCAGTAAGATCCCGTCGACCTTTTCGACATACTTGGCCATGTTTTTGAAGTTGTCGTGGATGAATGTCACATTGTCGTAGTCTTTTAACAGTTCTTTCGATTCTGCGATCGCTTCTTCGTCTAAGTCGAAGCAATACAGTTTTCCGCTTTTCAGTTTTTCAAGGATCCTTTTCGTATGTCCGCCTCTGCCGAGCGTTCCGTCGACATAGATCCCGTCTTCTTTGACACCCAGAAGCTTTAACGTCTCTTCCGGCATGACGGAGACATGGCTAGACATTGTTGAGCAGATCACTTAAGTTCTCGGCGACTTCTTCGAAATTCTCAGAAGCATCCGAATAGTACGCATCCCATGTCGCCTTGTCCCAGATCTCGATATGATCGTTGGCACCGATGACGACACATTCCTTCGTGATATTGACAGGTCTTGCCAGGAACGAAGGGATCTGTATCCTTCCCTGGTTATCGAGCGTACATTCGCTTGCGGTACTCGTCAGCATCCTTATGTACTGACGGGCTGCTTTCTTGGTGGTCGGCAGCTTGTTCACTTCTTCAAACAGCTTTTCCCACTGCTGAAGCGAGTAGATGGTCAGACATCCGTCTAGACCTCTGGCCAGGATAAAAGACGTATGAAGTTCATCTCTGAACTTGCCGGGAATGACGATCCTTCCTTTTGCATCCAGGTTATGCTGGTATTCTCCTATGAACATCTCCCACTTTTACCCACAATAAGCCACTTTCTACCACTATTATTTCATTTTGAAGGGTAAAAGTAAAGAATTTATGTACGGAAAAACAAAGAAAAAAAGCACAGGATCTTCCTGTGCTTATGGCTACTTGAAATCAATTAAAATCATTCCCGCCTGAACATCTCCCGGCAGCCTGAGATCACCCTTTTTCAGGACTTCTAAACCCGGAAAAAGGGAATAAAAAAAGAAGAATTATCCTTCTTCTTTCGCTAACTACTTCGCGCCGCAGTTAGGGCAAACACGATGAGCCAGTTTGTATTCACCGCAAGATGGGCATTTGACCATCGTTGGTGGCATTAATTTATAATGTGTTCTTCTTTTCGCTTTACGTGTCTTTGAATTTCTTCTCTGTTGAACAGCCATTTCTAATCATCCTCCTCGAATCTGTACTCTTTCAGCTTCTGTAAGCGCGGATCTATCTCGTCTTTTCGGGACGCTTCATAGTCCTCTTCAGATACGAAAGACCAACCATCCCCTCTAGAATACTCTATTTTTTCTTTTTTGACAACTTTTATCGGAACTTCCGGCATAACGATATAAAGAACGATATCTTCGATCATCCGATCGCTATCCAGCAGGAAGCCTTCATCCTCAGGCCTGTTGACGACCTTGTCATCATCGCTCAGTTCAAAAGGCACATAAACGTCCTCCAATGAGATCGCACAAGGGCACACCATTTCCCCCTGCACGTGATAGTTGATCCTGAGTTCATCCGTGGCATCATAATAGAACACGATCTCCCCTGTCACGTCTTCCAGTCTGCGCAGAAAAACATTGTCTTCTACGACATATGATTCAATGTTTACCGGATAGGTCTTCTCATCGGCGATGTTGAACAGATCTTTGAGATAGATTTTCACAGTCCTATTATATAATAATCATGTGAAAAGAACAGGCATAATCGTCGAATACAATCCGTTCCATAACGGTCATAAATATCATATCGATCAAAGCAGACAATTGAGCGATCCCGACGTGCTGATCGCCTGCATGTCCGGCAATTTCAACCAGCGCGGCGACATCTCGATCATCAACAAGTATGAGAAGACCAAAGCCGCCTTATCGCATGGTGTGGACCTTGTCATCGAACTTCCTTATATATATACGGTACAGAATGCCTACGTCTTTGGCAGGACGGCAGTAAAGCTTCTTGAAAAGCTCGGTATTCAGGAACTGGTCTTCGGTTCGGAGACCGGAAACCTCGAAGAGCTTTCCAAATATGCGGACCTCGAAGTCGATGTCACAAGACTCAAACAGCTCTTACACGACGGAAACTCCTATCCCAAGTCCTACGGCTTATTGGCAGGTTCGCTTTATCCCAATGACATGCTGGCGGTGACCTATCTGAAAGTTTTGAAGGATACTCATATTCAGCCGCTATGCATCAAACGGACCAACAACTATCATTCGACCGATCTGAACATCATCGCTTCGGCAACGGCGATCCGCAATGCCGTAAGTCAGGGAAAAGATGTGTCGATGGCGACGGATGTGGAGTTTGATGAGCCTTTGTTCAATAAGGATCTCTATCCTTATATACGAAGACTTCTGTTCACCATGAGCAGCGAAGAACTGCAGCAGATCTTCTTAATGTCGGAAGGCATCGAAAATCTTTTGAAGCAGAACGCTGTCCGATATGCGGATTACGAAGACTTCCTGAATGCCTCGATCTCCAGGCGCTATACCCGCTCCAGGATACAGCGCATCCTCTTGCATCTTTGCTGTCACATCCGCAAGAAAGATGTCGAAGGTCTTGAAGATCCCGACTACATCCGGGTGCTCGGATTCAACGAGAAAGGAAGAGCCCTGCTCAAGGAAGTCAAGGAAGAGGTCAATATCGTCACTCTGTTCAAAAACATTCCCGAACCGTACAAGTCGATCGAATATAAGAGCGATCTGCTCTACGCTTCCCTTCTGAAGGATTCCAATGCCTACATCAAACGGCAGCTGGAGGGTCCGCTCATTTTCAAATAAACATAAAAAATGGGGCTGTTACGAAAATGAATTTCTAACAGCCTTTAAAAACCCCTGTTTTATAGTCTTTAATTCTTTACTATCCTGATTTTGGCTTTGATTGATCAAAATCCCCTTGGACATATATGTGGGGGAGAACGGTACAGATGATATCATAATGATGTCTGAAGAATGATTTTGGACAGAAAATCGCCGGAGGGTTGGAGTCCCGGAGCGATTTTTTTGTTTTTTCACATGGAAAAAGGAG
>JAZQIF010000167.1:0-26986 GCA_045540935.1 Erysipelotrichaceae bacterium
CGCCAACCAATAAGACCATAGAAATCAAAGGTGTAAATATAGATAAAATAGTAGATGGAAAAATCACCGAACATAGCGGAGTGGCAAACACTTTTGAAGCCTTTTGGGAAAATGGTTTGATTAAGTCAGTATGACAAATTCAGGTTTACCGCGCTGCAGAGGACATTGTTTTTTTTATATATTGAGGAACATTTATGGATAATTGGCTTGAAAACAAAAAACTCCCATATCATTTAGTGTCAGCATGCGGTCTTGTGCATCGGGACGGTCTTGTTTTACTGATCCAGAATCCGAAACGGGGCTGGGAGCTTCCCGGAGGGACGGTGGAACAGGGAGAGAGGATTACAGAAGCACTGAAACGGGAAGTATATGAAGAATCCGGGGTGATATGTGAGCCTGAAAGCCTGACCGGAATATATCAGAATCTGGCAGTAAAGGAAGGGTACGGCCCGCTGGAAGGAATGAAAATTCCTCCAATCATCAATTTCGCATTTGACTGCAAGTACATTGGAGGTGAAGCTTCTGTTTCAGATGAAGCCGAAGATGTACGCTGGGTCACACCGGATGAAGCGGTCAAAATGGTAACACATCCCCTGTATGCAAAACGGCTTGCTGATATCATAAAAAAGGGAGAGGCGGTTGTTCTCTCGTCATATGATTATGATAATAAAACGGCAGTATTCAGATCCGATGAGTATTTGTAATATAAATCATAAAACAAATCTCAGTTTGTGGGGAGGATTACGTGAAAATAGAAAAAGATGAAATAACAATCCGAGATTTCACGGAAACAGATCTTCCACTCATGTTTAAATGGTTGACAGATCAGAGAGTGCTGGAGTTTTACGAAGCTCGTGACGTCAGGTTTACTTCATGAAGACCGGAACGAACAGGAAAGAAGCCGAGAAAGAAGTACATAAGATCTTTTCAAAGAATTGAAACTCCTTCCAACGTTTGTTATGAAAATACCGGCCAGAATTAAGAAATACAAAAAAAGATAAGAAATCATTTCTTATCGTGAGACCCGGTCTTTACTTTGCTGTTTTCTGTTACAATCAAATTGAAGATATGCCGAAAGTAAAATGCGAATTCTGCGGTGCCTACATCGACGCAAGCGATGAAAAGTGTCCCAATTGCGGAGCTGTCAACGTCAACTACAGACGCTTCACCGATGCTACACCGAAGACCATCGAAGAACTGAAAGAATGGTACATGGCCAGAAAACTGCCGCCGGAAAGGGTGACACGCTTTTTTATCGGCAAAGATGTAAAAGAACCGAAAGCCTTCGGTATCTATAAAGACGGAAGCGACATCATCGTCTACAAAAACAAAGCCAACGGCCAGAGATCCGTACGCTATCAGGGCAAAGACGAAGCCTATGGTGTCAATGAGCTCTACATGAAGCTCAAGTCCGAGATACTCAATCAGAAGAATCACCGGATCACAAAAAGCCGCCGTTCTTCGCGCTTTGATTTTGACATAAGCAGTCCTTCCGGGATCTTTATGATCATCGCCGGCTTGATCGCTCTCAGCATCATCGTTTCTTTCCTTGCCTCATGGGCTGTCGGCCTGTTCGGCATCCTGCTGACCGGCTTGATCGTCTTCTTCCGCAAGGATGTAAAGAAGATGATCATTTCGATCGCCTTACTGATAACGATATTCTCTGTCGGGGGCATCGCCTATTATGCAGGAGTCAGTCATTCTCACAGAAACGATGGCTATTATACCTGCGACGATACCTATTATTACGTCCAGGGAAACGATGTCTACTATTACGATACCGATGACTGGTATTATTACGATTCTTACGATGATTTCACGACCTACTACCCTGACTACGACTATGTAGGGCAAGACTATAACTACAACGAGACCTATTCGGACTTTTCCGATTCCTACTATTATGAGGACTGGGATTCTTCCAGCTCATCCTCTTCCTCTTCCTATTCCAACGACTGGTCTTCCGATTCCGATTATGACTGGGACTATAACAGTTACTGGGATTCGGACAGCGACTGGGACTCCGGCTGGGACTCTTCCGATTCCGACTGGGATTCCGATTGGTAATAAAAAAGCTGTCCAAAGATCCCGTAGAGCAGGATCATCGTTTCAATGAGATTTGTGCAGTTTATCGATCTTCTTTGAAAAAAAATGCTGATGAATTCAAAAGGCAGGCAACAGATATCTGTTGCCTGTTTTCACATATCAAGGAAATGATAAAAGAAAAAGATATGAATCGAAATCCGTTACTGACTAAGATCGGAAGCATAGCCTTGAATCATAAACAAAGATATGCCTGTTTCGAAAAGACTATGCCAGGCCATAAACAGATATCGTTGAATCCATATCCGAAAAACAGAACTTCTGTGTGTCTGTGTCAAGTCTTTTACAGAACGATCTGGGCGATCGAGACGATAAGAGGCAACGACAGCAGAGAAAGGATCGTCGATAAAACGACTGTTGAACTTGCATATGCATAATCCAGATCATAGACTTGCGAATAGATCGCAACGTTTGCCCCGACCGGAGCAGAGATCGCGATCTGTATGGCAAGAAGGATGTCTTTTTCCAGTGGGATGAACTTCAAAGCGAACATCGTCAGGATCGGAATGACCAGAAGTCTTACTGCGGAAAGGATATAGACCCTGTGATCTTTGATGAGAGCCGATCCCGATATAGATAAACATGATCGTAAGCTGACCCATCAGCACTTTTGTGATTCCTGTCATTTTTTATACGCCTTTCTGACTTGCCTGTAAGAAACACCCGTTGTGTAAACTCGTTGACGAGTATATCGTCCTGCCTGATGTACAGACTTTCACTTGTCCTTTCTTCATCGATCTGAGTGTTATTCAGTCAGATTATATTCACTATCTGAAAGAATATCTCATCGAAAACAAGCCCGGACCTCAATAATCAGTTTTTTCACTGAAACGGATCGATCTCTTCATATAAGGAAGACTTCTCAAAAGTCTCCGTGTTCAGATATCCCCGATCGGTCAGCTTCAGAGTCGGGATGCAGCTGAGCGACAGCAGGGTGAAATTCATGATGTTGTTGATATGTTCATAGCCCTGCTCATCAAAAGCTTTCCTGACCGCTTCAAAATCTTTTGCCGTTTCCTTTACCGACTTTTTACTTAAAAGGCCCGCGATCGGTAATTCGATCAAAGATGTGATCTTTCCGTTGAAACTGGTGGCGATGCCGCCTTTTTTCATAATGACCTCATTGATCGAAAGGATCATATCTTCCTCATCATTTCCCATAGCGATCAGATCGTGGGAATCATGGGCATAGCTGGAAGCACAGGCTCCTTTTTTGATACCGCCCTGAGAAAATCCCAGCGCGATCTTCCCGTCTCTTCCGTGACGCTCGATGACCGCACAGAGCTGACAGCCCGATCTTTTCCATAAGAGTTCATGATCTTTTACCGGCATCTTAACGAAGATCTCGTCCGACTTATTATTGCCCGGGTAAAGTTTCATGACCCGGACATTGACGAAACGGTCTTCCCCTTCGACGCATATCTTCAGATCTTCCTTTTTTAATAATTCATGATGGATGCTGTCTTCAAAAGACGGGGAAAGATCATAGGTCTTACCCGTTTCTTCTGTTTCTTTTTCATCATAGATGCAGCTTCCTTTTTTATACGTGGAAACGATATGCAGGCTTTCTAATTCATTCAACAGCACGAAGTCGGCCAGTTTTCCCGGAGCGATGCTTCCCCGATCGCTCAGACCCATCCTTTTACACGGTGTATAGGTCGCACAGTAGATCGCATCCTCTGCCTTCATACCGAGACCTATCGCCTTGCGGACGACCGCATCCAGATGGCCTTTGTTAACTAAGACATCAGGAAGCGTATCATCGGTCACGAAGCAGAAGTGTTCGTATAAGCGGTTTTCGCAGACGTAATCGATGACTTCTTGTGTGACCATCACATCCTGCAGCTGCACGAACATGCCGTTTTCAAAACGCTGTACCAGCTCTTCCATATCGTGGGTACAGTGGTCCGAACCGATACCGAGGTAGAGATACTTCGCCAGATCGAGATCCTTCAGTGCCGGACAATGACCTTCCAGGATATAATACGGATCTTCGCTGTGGACTTTTTCAATGAACTTTGCGACCTCAGAATCATCTTCTTCGATGATCGCGGAATAGTTCATCACTTCGCCCAGACACAAGACGTTTTCTTCATCTTTGAGTTTCAGCATATCCTCGAAGGTGATGATGCCTCCGCTTGTCTCGAATTCTCTTGATAAGATCGGCACATTGGAAGGGATGGCGTAATAACAGTCATAAGGACTCTCTTTGCCGGAAGTGATCATCGCTTCAATGCCTTTCATCCCGCAGACGTTGGCGATCTCGTGGGGTTCCGATACGATCGAAGTCAGACCGTTTTTCGAGGTATACTCGCAGAAGGAAAGCGGCGTCACCATCGAAGATTCGATATGCATATGGATATCGCAAAGCCCCGGGATCATATACAGTCCCTTGGCATCGATGATTTTATCGGATGTCAGTTTCTTTTCTTTCTTCTTATCGATATATAAGAACTTCCCGTCTTTGACATAGACATCCGCTCCATCAAATCTCTTGAAATATGAATTATAGACCTGCACGTTTTCAATACACAGGTCGCCGTGATCCAGATCGCGTTTCATAAGCTGTCCCCCTTTCACCATTATCCTGACAAAAAAGACCTGCCGCAAGACAGATCCTACAACACATATCGGAAAAGCCAGTCGCCGAAACCGCCCTGTCCGCAATCGAGTTCTGTGATCTCGTCGGCTGCTTCCTTGGTACATTCTTCGCCGTTTTTCAGACAGACGCCGATGCCCGATACTTTCAGCATCCCGTTGTCATTGTCGGCATCGCCGAACGATACCACTTCCGACAGATCGATGCCATGTCTTTGACAGAAGCGCTTCAAAGGATAGGACTTATCGGTCCTGGCATGGACGATCTCGTAGCTTTCCGCTGTCGTCTTCAGCAGCTTGAAATCATCCCTGTGCCTTTCCAGAAGCGGTCCTAATTTCTCAAGGACCTCTGCCATCTGTTCTTTGGGCTGTATCAGCAGGAATTTGTAGAAATCTCCTTTGAGATAATCCTCTCTCTTATCGGAAAGCCGCACATCACGACTGACCTTTTTCACCAGTTCATAGAAATGGGAGTTCGGGGAATTGAACAGCGTATAGTCATCGATATAGACATGACAGTCAAAATGATTCGCATCCATGACATCCATGATCTCATTGATCCATTCCTTTTCAAACAGAAGAAGCTTCTCTTCCTTATCTTCAAGTCCGTCATACATCGCCGACCCGTTGACACCGATCAGAAGTTCCGGCATGAAACTCAGTCCCCATTCATCGACTTTGTCTTTCAGCTGGGCAACGCTTCTTCCCGAAGCCAGGCCGAAATAAATGCCCTGCCTGTGCAGTTCTTCCATTGCCTTCTTATTGATCTCGGGCAGCGGATCGAGTCTGTGGGTAAGTGTCATATCGATATCTGCGCAGACAAGTCTGATCTTCTTTTTCATAGTATTCATCTCCGATGATACAATGATACAACTCCATGCGGTCTTTTTCCTTTTTTTCGATCATGAAAAAATTTTCTTAATGGTTTACAAAATCGGGATTTCTGTTTGTTTTTATCAATATTCTTAAAAGGAAATACAACATTTTGTTTTACAATAAGCATATGTACTTTTCAGGAGGATGACCATGTACAAAGACTACCTTGACAAGATCTACGCGTATATCGACGAAAACAGAGATGATATCGTATCCGACCTGATGGATGTCGCCCGCATCGAATCCGTCAGCATCGACGACTCCGATATCAAACCCTTCGGCCAGTCCTGCCGCAATGTCCTTGACCACATGCTGGCGAAAGGCGAAAAGGAAGGCTTCAAAGCGACCAACCACGAATACTATGTCGGCTCTTTGTTATATGATACGGGCAAAGAAAAAAGGATCGGCATTCTCGCCCACCTCGATGTCGTACCGGCCGGCGAAGATTGGACGATCACCAAGCCTTACGAACCGCTGATCAAAGACAACCTCTTATTCGGCAGAGGCACCGGAGATGACAAATCCGGAGCGATCGCCGGCTTATATATCATGAAAGCACTGCGTGATCTTGGTGTCCCTGTACGCAACAACATCGAAGTTCTCTTAGGCACCAACGAAGAGACCGGCATGAAAGATATGGAATACTATTCCCAAAATTATGAAGCACCGGAATTCACCTTCGTACCGGATGCCGGCTTTCCGGGAGCTGCCGGCGAATTCGGACGTCTGAGATATGAACTCACATCCAGAAAAGCGCTGTCCGATGACTTTGTCGACGCCTTTGCCGGCTCGGCCTTCAACATCGTACCGAACAAGGCGACAGTGATCTTAAAGAAAGACACTGCCATCGATTATAAGTCCCTTCCGGAAGACTTTGACGTCACGGAAACGGAAAAAGGGATCGAGATCGTCTCCCACGGCGTGACCTGCCATGCGGCAGGACCGGAAAGAGGAAACAACGCCATCCGCGTTCTGACCAATGCTCTATTAAAACTTGACGGTCTCAAAGAAGAAGACAGGAAGATCCTCACCTTCATCGACAATGTCAACAACGATTACTACGGATCCTTCTTAAATATCGATAAGACCGATGAGATCTCCGGCCAGACCGTTTCTTCCGGTACTGTCTTATGCTTCAACGAAGGAAAGATCACTTTATTGAATGACTGCCGCTACTGCGTCACCGACAACGGCGACAGACTGGAAGAAAACGTCAGAGCCAAAGCCGATGCCTGGGACTATGATGTGAATGTCGTGGAAAAGACCTATGGCTACCACCTCGATGTCAACGGACCGGTCATTCAGACGATCAAGAAAGTCTTCCAGGACTTCTCCGGCAACACCGAAAAAGAGATCCTGATCGGCAAAGGCGGCACTTATGCCGGTGCCTTACCGAGAGCTTTCGCGACAGGCTGCGTCTATTCGGAGAACTGGGGCGAGCGTCCCGACTATCTGCCGGAAGGACACGGCGGTGCCCATCAGCCTGACGAATTCTTAAATATCGACAACTACATGAAAGGCATCAAACTGCTGGCCACGATGGTCTTAGCAGTCGATGAGATCTTATGAAAAATTCAGCCTCCTGTGCAGACAGGAGGCATTTTTATATCTTGACCAGTTTTCCGTTTTCCAGCTTATAGATCGTTTCACAGTTGCTTAAAGTCGACATGCGGTGGGAAACGATGATGATCGTCTTATCTTTGTATTCGTTCTCCAAAGTCTGAAGAAATTCCTTTTCATGCAGGACATCCAGCGAAGATGTCGGCTCATCCATGACGATGACGTCCGGATCCGCCAGCAGGATCCTGGCGATGCCGATCCTCTGCCGCTCGCCGCCGGAAAGTCTCGAAGACATCTGACCCATCTGCGTGTCATAGCCTTCTTCCAGGGTATCGATGAATCCGGCAATACCGGCCCTTTTTGCAGCCTGTTTCACTTCATCCAAGGAAGCACCGGGTCTTCCCATGGCGATGTTTTCATAGATCGACGTATCAAAAAGATAGGTCTCCTGTTCCAGCATTTTGATCTTTTGATGCAGTGTCTTCAGCGGGATCCTTCGGATATCGGTATCGGAGATGAAGATATTCCCTTCATTCATCTCGTAGAAACGAAGCAAAAGCCGCAGGATCGTCGACTTGCCGATACCGGACTCACCGATGATACCGATGGTCTGCCCTTTTTCGATCTTCAGATCGAGATGATCGAGTATCTTCCTGTCGCTATGCGGATAATGGAAGCTCACATCTTCAAAGACGATGTCATCTGCGCTTTGGATCCTGATCGGATCTTCAGGCTCATTTACTTCCGGTGTCGTATCTTCGATGATGAAGATGCGCTCGGCTGCCGCAAATGCTTCCAACAGATGCGTGACCACAAAGGTCAGTGAGAACGTCGAAGAAAACGATGCGACCGCCGCAAAAGAGACGATCACCGCTCCGGCGACATCGCCGCTTCCCTTGCTTAAAAGATAAGCCGATACCGCCAGGATCAGCATCCTTCCCAGATAGACGAAGAAATTCGGCACGGAAGTGACGGCCTGCTGGTGCAGCAGCAAGGCATGGGAAGCCTTACTTAAGACGTCGGACTGTTTTAAGACGAGGTCTTTGCGCTTTTCTCCCTGCGAGAAGATCTGTATGTCTTTGATGCCATACACGCTTTCCAATATCAGAGAGCTCAGTTCTCCCAAAGCGCTTCTTTGTCTGGCACCGAAATTCCTTCCGCTGCGTAAGGCAAGAAGCGGAATGACCACCGAGACCAGCAGAAAGACCGGTATGAGCACCAGTACATAATACGGATGATAGTGTCCGGCCAATAAAAGTGTCGTGAGCGGAAGAAGGATGACTGTGAACATCGGTCCGATCGTATGGGCAAAAAAGTGTTCCAGCGTTTCGATATCGGAAACGGCGATCGAGATGATATCTCCCTTCTTGCGATCGATCAGATAGGCCGGAGCCACCCGATCGAGCTTTTCAAACAGCGAGACCCGCATGTCTGCCAGCAAGCCATAGGCACCGATATGAGAATAGACACCTTCCAGATAGCGGCATACGCCGATCGCCATCGCACAGACAAGTGCCATGATGAAACTGAACAGAACAGATCCTACCATTATCCCGGCTGCCTTCAGCAGGGCTGCCGCACCGAAGGCCATCAGGCCCATATGCGAAAGATTGCCGATGACACTTGCCAGAGTCGAAACGATCAGATAGGAACGGATCGGAAGGGCGATCTTCAATAGTCTCACCAGCATCTCCCCAAGAGAATATCTGTACTTCTTCATGCCAGACCCCTTTCCAGAGCTTCCTGATCGCTCACCAGGTCTTTGTACAGGCCCTCTTTCTTCATCAGCTCATCATGTCTTCCCGACGCGAGGATCTGCCCGTCGGATAAGACGAAGATCCGATCGGCATCTTTGATCGCCGAAAGACGGTGGGAGATGATGATCAGTGTCTTGGTCTGCGAAAGACGCCTGATGCATTCACGTATCTCTTTTTCGCTCTGCGGGTCGACAGAAGAAGTCGCCTCATCAAAAATGATATATTCGCTCTCCGACAACAAGGTCCTGGCGATGCCGATCTTCTGTTTCTGACCGCCGGAAAGACGGCTTCCGCTGTCGCCGACCTCATAATCCAGGCCTTCTTCAAGACCCTTCAGCCAATCACTCAGCCGTACCTCTTCCAGAACCTCCATGAGCCTTGTATCATCGGCTTGCCTGCCTATCTGCAGGTTCTCGCGCAGCGTCCCGGAAAATAATGAAACGTTCTGCGGGACCATGATGATCTTCTTGCGCAGCTCTTCGACTTTCATCGATCGGTAATCGTATCCTTCGATGCGGACCTTTCCTTTCTGCGGATCGAGGAAGCGCATCATCATCGACGCCAGTGTCGATTTGCCGCAGCCCGAAAGACCCACCAGTGCACTCACTTTCCCCTTTTCGATCTTCAAAGAGACATCCTTCAAGGCTTCTTTTCTTCCTTCATATGCGAAACTGATGCCCTCGACTTCGATGCCCGGATAGGCCGGTTCTTCTTTCCTGATGGAAGGATCATATGGCCGGTCTGTATCGACCGCAAGGATCTGTTCGACCTTGTAGGCAGCCGACACGGCCGTCAGGGCATTGTGGGTGGCATCGGAGAGTTTCTTGAACGAAGAATAATACGAATAGCCGACCAAGAAAAGGCTCAAGGCATCGCCGATCTTAAACGGATCGGCGATGACATCCTTACATAAAAGATAAAGCGCAGCGATCAGCGATCCGTAGATCAGAGTCTCTGCCGTGATATTCGAAAGGAAGGAGACCTTCATGAAGTCGTTGATATCTTTATTCAGCTTGTCAGCTTTCATCGCCAATACGTCACGGTTCTGCTTGGAGCGGTCGAAAAGTTTCAAAGTATTGAGACCTCTTACCGAATCAAGATAATAGGCCGTCATATCATCGACCGAACGCCAGTAGACCTTTCGTAAGGCTTCGATCCTTGAACGGAAGATGTTGTTGATCGGAAGCAACGACAATGACACGCATAAGAAGATCAAGGCGATGATATTGTTTTTCTGATATAAAGAGAAGAACAGATAGACCGGTGCCAGAAACGACAGGAACAGAGACGGCAGATATTGCGAGTAGTAGTTCTGCATGGTCTCCACCGCATCCAGAGAAGACGTGATGGCGGACGTCGGTCCGATCTTTTCGATGTTGCCGGCATCCAGTGAGAGCACCTTATCGAAGATCAGGGAACGAAGCTTCCTTCTTGCCTTGGCCGTACAGCGATACTCCAGTTCTCCCTGCAAGATCGACATCGCCAATATGAATAACGAAGAAAGAAATGCCGAAACTAAAGCTTGCGAAAAGCTGACCTGCGCAGACAGCGGATCGATGAGAGCAGAAAGATAGCTTCCCACCGACAAAGCGAAACGGGTCACGAAAATGAGCGAAAGAAAACGCACGGCGACGATCGCCAGGATGTTTGCCCAGAGGCCTTTGCACATCTTCAGTAATGTCTTATCCAGCAGTAACATATGTATTCCTTAATGGGACCATTTTAACACGTGTCATTCACTTTCCATTTTCCGACGCACAGAAAAAGATCTCACCGCAGGAAAAACCGTGATCTAGAGATACAGGAAAACACAATTCTTCATCAGGTATTGTGATTTGACGATTTTTCGCTGTGTTGATAGTGTATAGGTAAAGATACACAAACGGAGGCAGATCATGGGATTGAAAAACAAAGACCTGATATTGAATCTTCTGGAAAAAGATCTTCTCAGCCACGGAGTCGGACTTTCGACCATCGAGATCTCCAAACAGCTCTACATGCAGAGAACGAATGTCTCCAAGCTTCTTAACGAACTTGTTGAAGAAGGCCTCGTCATCAAAAAAGGAAACAATCGCCCGGTCTTATACACCCGGAACAGAGACACCTTCGATCAGTACCTGAACAATCCGTTTGAAGAACTCATCGGTGCACACGGAAGTCTCGACAAAGCTGTCCATCTTGCCAAAGCGGCAGTCACTTATCCCAACAAAGGCCTCAATGTTCTGATCAGCGGATCGGACGGAAGCGGCAAGACTTTCTTTGCGAAAAAGATCTGCGATTATGCCTCACAAAACGACAGCAGCTTGAAAAACAGCGGTTTTCTGAGGCTCAACTGCCGTGACTATATCAACAACGAAGAACAGCTTTACGAAAGGTTCTCTCAGGATCTCAAAGAAGCGGAAAACCGCTATTTCCTGATCGACAATGTCCAATACCTCGACCCTCGCAGCCAGGCATTGCTGATGCCTTTGCTGTCAAACGGCTATCTCCTGCAGGATGAAAAAAGAACCAACACCAGAACGGTCATCATCTGTACGATGGACCAGGATACCGGTGCTGATGAATTCCTTGATACGGTCAGAGACCGTTTCGCGATCAGCATACAGCTGCCTTCCCTTGCAGTGCGAGGATTGAAAGAGAGATTCGAGCTGATACAGCTGTTCCTGCGCCATGAAGCCGTCGATTCCGACTCCACCATCGCCATCAACACCGAGATCTTCATCGCCCTTCTTCTCTACAACGCCGAAGGAAATATCAAAGAACTGAAAGCCGATATCAAACAGGCCTGTGCCAGTGCCTTCGCAAGAGAATACCACACGGAAAACAAGACCATCACTCTGATGATCCAGGACTTCCCCCAGCGTGTCCGCTCGGGCCTGCTGAACTACAAAGTGATGCGCAATGAGGTCGACCAGATCATCGACCAGGAAGCGGAATATGTCATTGACAAAGACAGCTCCTCGACGATCGTTTCCAAGAAGACGAAAAATTCCATCTATGAGTGGATCGGCCGGAAAAACAGCGAACTGACCAGCCGTGGTTTTTCACTGAACGAGATCAGCGCGATCGTCAACGTCGGCATCGAAAACCAGTTCCGGAATTACCGCGAAAATCCCGGCAGTTCCATGAACAAGCAGCAGCTGCAGCAGCTGGTAGATGAAGACATCATCCTTTCTGTCGAAGATCTGCTCAACGAAGCCAGCCGCAAGCTCAACCGCTATTATTCTTCTTCGATCTTTGTCGGGCTGTGCCTGCATCTGCAGTCGATCATCGATGGCCGGGGAAAGCCGGGCAGTGTCAGGATCGAAAGGATCATGGAGTTCATTGAAAACCACAAAAGCGAATATGCCATTGCTTCCAGGTTCTGTGAAGACTTTGCCGTCCGTTACAAGATCACCTCGTCGATCGACGAGACCGTTCTGGTCGCCATGTTCTTACAGGATACCAATCAGAAAAGAGAAGAACAGGAACACCCTTCCCTTCTTCTGGCAATGCACGGAGACAATGTTGCCAAGTCTCTGGCCGAGACCGTCAATGCTTTTTCTAATTCCCAGGTCTATTATTTTGACCTTCCTTTAAGCAGGAAACCTCTGGATGCCTATGAACAGATCCGGAAGACCATCCTGAACATCCCGCATGAAAAAGGTGTCCTGGTCTTATTTGACATGGGCTCCTTCCGGGACATCTTCAATATGGTCGCCATTGAGACAGGCATACAGCTCAGGATGATACAGCTTCCTTTTACGTTGGTGGTCATGGATGCCTGGCGCAAGCTGATGATGTCTGGCCACGTAGATGAAGCTTACGAACAGATCGCCGAACGTCTGAAAAACACACCGATCTTCGATGAAGAAGTCAACGATGCCGTCAAGGATCTCAACAAGATCAAGACCATCATTTCCGTTTGTCTGACCGGTGAAGGCGGAGCCTTGCAGATCAAACACTATCTGGAAAACAACTTCGATCTCGGCGATGTGCAGGTCCTTGCCTTGCAGGTAAGAAAACAGAATGACTTCATCCTGGAACTCAATCAGCTGTCCAAAGACCGCAAGATCCTGTGCATCATAGGTACCTTCAATCCCAACGTCTTCGGGATCCCTTTCATTCCGATCGAAAACGTCTTCAATCCGGCCTACAAGGATATCTCCAATCTGTTGCAGAAAGACAACATCGAAATGCAGACCTTCATCAACAATTCGCGAATCATCATGGAACACCTGCGCAAAGATCTCATCAATATCGATGCTCAGAAAGCCAGAGATCTCACGGTCGAATTCATATCCCAGATCGAAAGCAGTTACGAAGAAAAGATCGAACTCAACGAAAAGATCGGACTCTTAGTTCATATCATGTGTTCGATCTCCCGCAGCGTCGAAGGGCGGAATGATGTGATCAATCCTTATGAAGATGAAGTCATACAGAAGAACATGATGCTTTACCGCATCATCGAAGAAGCGATCGTCAAGATCGAGATCGCCTTTGATATCAAGTTCTCACGAAGCGAGATCGCCAACATCATCTGCATCATCAAGCAGTCAAAATCAGGATAAATTAGTGTAGCAATTTTTTATAGCTTCCGACAGCCCTTTTTCATGAGAAAAACAGTAAAAATGAGTCTGCGGACGCCAAAAAAATCATCTAGTGTATCTGTTTGACAAATTCGTCAAAAAAAACAGATACACTAGTTTTTTTGTGTATTTTTGACCCCATTTTGGCGTTTTGACAGCCAATATCTCCGCTTGTTATATTGAAACCAGTTTATTAGTGTATCTGTCAGATACTTTCAAGAAAGGAGAAGCGATGAGCAGCAACGATACAGAACAAGCAATCATGCAGATGATCATCTATGCCGGTGATGCCAAATCCTGTGCCATGGAAGCTGTTCAGCTCGCCCGCAAAAACATGGCGGACGAATCGAAAGACAAGCTCTCAGCAGCGGAAGCATCACTGTGCAAAGCACACGAAGTTCAGACTCAGTTACTGACATGCGAAGCACAGGGCCAGGAGCCTGTGAAAAGTCTTCTCATGAATCACGCTCAGGACCATCTCATGGGCGCGATCACTTCCCTGGATCTCGCAAAAGAGATCGTATATCTGTGGGATTTTGTTCGTGCTCAGAAACAGCCGTCATGAAAAAGATCGTACTGTTCTGTTCCAGCGGCATGTCATCAAGTCTGATGCCGCAGAAGATCGTCGATGCCGGAAAAGCACAAGGCTTCCCCTGTGAAGTCAAAGCCTATGACATCGCCAAGATCAACGACTGCGGAAAAGACGCAGACATGATCCTGCTGGCTCCGCAAGTAAGATTCATGGCAGAAGAAGTCAGAGAAAAACTTCCCGGCATTCCCTGTCTGGTCATCGATATGATGGACTACGGCACCATGAATGGGCAAAGGGTCTTGAAAAAGATCGCAGATGAGCTGAACAAAAAGAATTGAATCAAAAAAAGACAGAAACACAAGAAAGGAAAAGGGGGACAAAATTTCCAATGAATGATCTTATGAACAAACTCGCTGCGGCTATGGAAAAATACCTGGCGCCGGTCATGTCCAAGATGGCCAGCAACCGTTATTTCTCCGCGATCCGTGACGCTCTGGCAGCAACTACCGGCCTGACCGTATTCGGTTCGCTCTGTCTTCTGGTAGCCACCTTCCCGTTCCCGCAGGCATATGTCGACTGGAGAACTGCAAATCCGGATATCATCAACGCGATCCGTGTTCCGTTTGCAATGACAGTCTCCATCATCTCGATCTATGTCGCATTCGGTATCGGTTACTATCTCTCAAAACACTATGGCCTTAACACACTGACAGGCGGTGTAGGTGCATTATTCACCTTCCTGATCATGGCGAAAGGCCTTGACGGCGGTTCTCTTGGTGCAGCCGGTATGTTCACAGCTATCCTCGCCGGTATCTTATCCGTAGAGATCTCCAGACTCTGTATCGAAAAGAACATAGTCATCAAACTGCCTGAACAGGTACCACCAAACATTGCCGGCGGTTTCACAGCCCTGATCCCAAACGTTCTGACCGGTATCCTTGTTGTCATCATCGTCTACTTCTTAGGCTTTGACGTCAACGCGATCCTGACTAACGTTCTGACTCCGTTGGTAACTGCAGGCGGCGACTCCGTCATCACAGCTTTGATCTATGTCATCGGTGCAACATTGTTCTGGTTCGGCGGTCTGCATCCTTCGATCCTTGCGACCATCCTGACTCCGGCATGGACGCTCATGGCAGAAGAAAACATGGCAGCTCTTGCTGCGGGTACGGCGATCCCACACATCTTCGTCAGGCCGTTCTTCTTCACATTCATCTTCATCGGCGGCCAGTGCGGTACTCTGATGCTCAACCTGGTCATGTTCCGTTCCAAATCCAAGACCCACAGAGACCTTGCAAAACTCGCTCTGCCGGCAGGTATCTTCAACATCAACGAACCGATCCTGTTTGGTCTTCCGATCGTCCTGAACCCGGTCCTCATCGTTCCGGCTCTCATCGGTCAGGTGATCTGTGTATTCACGACATGGTTCGCATTCGGCACCGGTCTTGTACCGGGCATGGGCAACCCGACAGCCGCCTTGTGGAACCTTCCGGTCCCATTGGCTGCCTTCTTATGCACCAACAGCTGGCAGGCGATCGTGCTGACAGTCGTCAACATGATCATCCAGGGTATCATCTACATTCCGTTCTACCGTATCGCTGAAAAGCAGATGGTCGAAATAGAAACAGGCGAAGCAGCTTAAATCGATATCCATACCCAATCATCAATTGATATAGCAAAGCCTGTCCTAAATAACAGGCTTTGCTTCTATAAGAACATGAAAAGATCTTTATACGGCAGAGACATCGAAAAAGCGCTTCTGAAACTGGCTGTCCCGATGATGCTGCAGGGGTTCATCACCACCAGCATCAATTTCATCGATTCGCTGATGGTCGGGACTCTCTCCGATACGGCAGTCGGCGCCATCGCTGCCACCAACCGTTTCTATTTCATCATGTCTTCCGCTGCCGGAAGCATCGCGGCAGCTGCGGCAGTCTATATCAGCCAGTTCTACGGAGCCAGAAAGTACAGAGAAGTGCGACAGTCCTTCAGCGCAGGTGCTCTTACCTCCGTTTCCATCACGGCTGTATTCTTTCTTGCGGTCTCACTGATCCCGGAGAAGATCATCGGCTTTTACAATGCCGACAGGTCGATCATTGCCGACGGCGTCAGATATCTGTCACTCGTACGCTATTCGTATCTGCCGTATTGCCTTTGCCAGACGATGTCCAATGCCTTACAGGCTCTGGGGAAGACGAAGATCCCTCTGTTTGCCTCAGGAACATCCGTATTGGTCAAGGTCCTATGCAATTACGCTTTAATGTACGGACACTTCGGTTTCTCTGCTTCAGGCATCACGGGAGCGGCAGCGGCGACTCTCATCGCCAGATGCTTTGAACTGCTGGTCTATCTGGTCATCGTTCACCTCAATGACTTTGCTTTCAAGACAAAGATCAAAGATCTTTTCGATATTCCATTCCAGACTGCCAGAAACATCCTGTTCACCGCGATCCCCTTCAGCGCCAACAATTTCCTCTGGTCAGCAGGAAATTCGATGTTCTTGAAGATCTACGCCAGCCGGGGCATCGACAACTACAATGCCTACGCGATCAGCGCAACGATCAGTGATATCTTCCACACCTTCAATGCCGGTTTCGGAAACGCGACTTCCGTCTACCTCGCGCAGAAGCTCGGCAAAGAAGATCTGCAGACCGTTGAACTGACCGCAAGAAAGACATACTATCCTGCCTTCAAGATCGGCATGATCCTGTGTGCCCTGATGTTTGCCTGCAGCTATGCCCTGCCTTTTATTTACAGTAACATCTCGCAAAACATCGTGAAGACAGCCTGCGACCTGGTAAAACTTCAAAGTCTTACGTTCATCCTCTACGAAATGGGCATGCAGGGCTACTTCATATTCAAAGCGGGCGGCGACACGAGATCGATCGCCATCATGGACTCCCTGTCCACATGGCTCATACAGATCCCGATCCTTGCCGCATTCGCTTATCTCAGCAGAATCGATATACGCCTGCTGTTTCTGACTTCACAGATCGGAGAAGCGGTCAAACTGTTCATCTCTCTGTATCTGTTTTCCAGAAAACGCTGGCTCAATAATCTGACAACAAACAATACATAAGAAAGGAAGAAAAAATGAAACGAAACAGCAGAACGGTCCCCGAAGGATTCCTCTGGGGCGGAGCGATCGCAGCCAACCAGGCCGAAGGCGCCTGGAAGGAAGGCGGCAAAGGTTTGTGCCTTGCCGACATCAACGAATACAAAGGAGATCTGCCGCCGCAGGAAAGACACAACGAAGAACTCTCGATGACCGAGATCGAAAAGCTTTTACAGATGGATCATCGTAACTTCCCAAAACGCGACGGCATCGATTTCTATCACACTTACAGAGAAGACCTCAAGCTTTTAAGAGAAATGGGACTCAATTCCTTCCGCACCTCCATCAACTGGGCAAGGATCTACCCGAACGGTGATGACGAAGAGCCAAATGAAGAAGGTCTCAGATTCTATGACGATATGTTTGACTGCATGAACGAACTCGGACTTGAACCGGTCATCACTCTGTCTCACTACGAGATGCCATTGAATATCGCATTGAAATACAACGGCTGGTATAACCGCAAGACGATCGACATGTTCGTAAAGTATTGCGAGACCTGCTTCAGAAGATACAAAGACAAAGTAAAATACTGGATCATCGTAAACCAGATCAACCTCTACATCTCCGAATCCTTCAACCACCTCGGCATCCCATCCGACCGCGTCGAAAATCTAAAGGAAGCCAAGTGGCAGGGCCTGCACAATGAACTGGTCGCTTCCGGTCAGGCCATCCGCATCGGCCGCTCGATCAATCCGGAATTCAGGCTCGGCGCCATGCTGGCAGGATCTCCGCGTCTTGCCGAGACCGGCAGTACCGACGACGAGATGGCAGCTGTCATCAACGGTCATGAGTTCTATCACTACTTCTCCGATGTGTCAGTCAGAGGTTACATCCCGGCTTATATGTACCGTTTCTATGAAGAGAACGGATTCAACATCGAGATCACCAAACAAGACGAAGAAGATCTGAAAAACACCTGTGATTATCTGGCCTTCTCCTTCTATTCCACAGCCAACATCTCGGCAGAAAAAGGACCGATCCCCAACAACTTCATCAAGAACCGCAATGACTGGGGCTGGGCAACTGACCCCGTCGGTCTGAGGATCGCTCTCAATAAATACTGGGATCGTTACCAGATCCCTCTGATGGTCGCTGAAAACGGCATCGGTTTCAAAGAAAAAGTCGGAGAAGACGGAAAGATCCATGATGACTACAGGATCGAAGCACTTCGTGTAAACATCGAAGCCATCAGAGAATCTCTGTATGACGGCGTCGACTGCATCGGTTACTTCCCTTGGGGACCGATCGATATCGTCAGCTGTTCTTCGAGCGAGATGGAAAAACGTTACGGCATGATCTATGTCGATTACGACAACTACCATAACGGCAGCGGCAAGCGTATCCTGAAAGACAGCTACTTCTGGTATCAGAAAGCCATGGCTTCGAACGGCGAAGACCTCGATTAAAAGACTCAGTTCAAACAGGATCCTGTTTCCCCACAGGATCCTGTTTCAGGTATATAGTATTGATATGAAAAGGAGGTATGATCTTGATCCGCTTATTTGTCAGCGATATCGACGGCACATTGGTCAACGAAAGATCCGAATTTGAAGAAGAGACGATCGATGCGATCAGAGACTTTCAGAAACAAGGCGGCATCTTCATGGCCGCCACCGGCAGGAACACCTGGGAACTGCCTGAGATCACCTCGAAAGTCGATAACGTGATCCTCAACTGTGCCAACGGCTCGATCCTTTGTGAAGAAGACGGGACCGAGATCCTTTCCTATGAACTGGATGAAGACAAGGTCTCACGCTTTTATGAGTTCGGCGCAAAACACGACCTGATCATGCAATTCCACTGCCGCGACGTCTCGATCATCCACAATGACATGGACTTCTTCAAAAACCACGCCATTAACGCGATCAGGCGAGATTCTTTAAGAAACGACGAAGAGGCCCTGGCTTTATTTGAAAGGATCTATATCAGTGACAATATGATCATCGGCTGTCCTTTGAAAGACATCCTGAAGCACGACATCCTGAAACTCGAATACCTGTTTCTGGATCCTGAAGAATTCAAAACATATTTCCCGATCCTTCAAAACAGCTTTTCCGACTGCAGCATCGCCGAAAAGACCTTCCTTTACAACATCGAATTCTCCAATGAGAGATCCGACAAGGGAAGGATCATTCAGGAATACTGCAGGATCAAAGGAATCGATGAAGATGAAGTAGCTGTCATCGGTGATTCGGGCAACGACTTGTCGATGATAAAGCTCTTCAAAAACTCCTACGCCATGGGCAACGCCTCGATACAGGTAAAACAAGCCGCAACATATCAGGCTGATGACAATGCCCACCTCGGTGTATGCAAGGTATTGCGAAAGATCATCGAGGAGAATCGAAAAGAAAAAGCCTAACGGCTTTTTTTACATGATCTTCTTCGGGATCCAGTCAAGATAGTCACCGGACACCAGGGAATATTCCCTTCCCCGGTACTTGCCCTGTATCGAATCAAAGAAACGCTTCTTGCCATGACAATGGGCATAGATGACCTGCAGTACGTTATATCTTGAGGCAAGCCTTGTGAACGCCGAATCCTTTTCCAGGACGCTGGTCGGCGGATAATGCAGGAACAGGATGAACTTCTTATAACCGTCGGTCCTCGCCTTTTCGAAGGCTTTGATCAGGCGCTCCTCTTCCCGCTTCACCAGCTTGTCGGCATGTTGCTTGTCCGCTTCATCATAGCCGATGATCTTTCCCTTGCGGTCAAGATAGAAAGGCCCTTCAAAACAATAACCCTTGGAAGCCACCAGAGCGATATCGCCATAAGGCGCATAATTATCCTGCAGGAACGTGAGTTCGGGACCATACAGGTCATTGAGTCTGTCTGTCTTTTTGGCGTCCCAGAACATATCGTGATTGCCTCTGGTGAGGATCTTCTTTCCCGGTAATGCCTTGATATACTCAAAGTCCTTTTCGCATTCCTCCAGGTTCCTTCCCCAGGAATGATCTCCGACCAGCACCAAAGTATCCTGATCCTCGATCAGTCTTCGGCAGTTATCCATAAACCTTTCTTCGTGACCCACCCAGGCCGGATCGCTAAGCTGCATTTTCGCTTTTAATTCCGATCCGTAATGAAGGTGCAGGTCACCGATCGCAAACAATGACATATCACCCTTATTCTATCAGAATCGCCAATACATCTTCCTTTATGGAAGCAACAAGAAATGATATACTCCATAAGGAAAAGAAAGGATACTGCCATGTTACTGATCATCATCTACCTGGCCTTCATCTCCCTGGGTCTGCCCGATTCGCTCTTAGGCTCAGCCTGGCCGGTCTTACATAAACAGATACAGGTGCCCTTATCCTATTCGGGGATCATCTTCATGATCATCTCGATCGGTACGGTCATCTCTTCACTCAACTCCGATAAGCTCATCCGAAAATTCGGCACCGCAAAACTCACAGCCTTTTCGACTCTGACGACAGCGATCGCCTTGTTCGGATTCTCGGTCTCAAGATCACTGATCGCCTTATGCCTTTTTGCCATACCTTACGGCTTAGGGGCCGGTGCCATCGATGCGGCGTTAAACAATTACGTTGCCGTCCACTATGCTTCCCGGCATATGTCGTGGTTACACTGCATGTGGGGGCTTGGGGCAATGATCGGTCCGATCATCATGTCTGCCGCTCTGGCCAACAACGAGAACTGGCCGCAGGGCTACCGCAATGTCGGGCTCATTCAGCTGAGTCTGACCATCGTCTTGTTTGCGACTGTGTCCTTATGGAAGAACTCACAGAATGACGAAGAAGAAAAACAAGGAGCTTCCCTCAGCCTCAAAGAAGTCTTCGCCATACCGGGTGTTCTTGAAATGATGCTCACATTCTTCTGTTACTGCGCCATGGAACAGACGACCGGCTTATGGGCTGCCTCCTGGATGGTCAACGCCAAAGGCATCGATGCGACGGCCGCTGCACGCTTTGCCTCCCTGTTTTATACCGGCATCACCTTAGGCAGAGCGATCTCCGGTTTCATCACTCTGAAACTCAACGATACGCAGATGGTCCGCCTGGGCTTAGGCATCATCACGGTCGGCCTTATCCTGATCTTACAGGACTATTCGAAAGTCTTTGCCTTATTTGGCTTAGTCATCATCGGACTGGGCTGTGCGCCGATCTATCCTTCTTTGATCCACTCCACGCCTTCCCGTTTCGGAGAAAACAATTCCCAGTCAGTCATCGGCGTACAGATGGCATCCGCCTATGTGGGCAACACCCTGATGCCGCCGTTCTTCGGCCTCCTGGTAAGATCCTTCGATGTCTCTTTGTTTCCTGTGTATCTCATCGTCATCCTGATCCTCATGGTGCTCGGCCATCACGGACTGGTGAAAAAGACGAAACAGTAGACCTTTATACGAAAGGAGAAGACGCATGCCCCCTTTAAGTTCGATCGTATTCCTGCCTGTCAGTGACATAGAAAAGACGTATCATTTCTATCACGAGATCCTCAAACTTCCCATCTATCAGAAACAGGGCGATTCCCTCTACATCTTTGATACGGGCTATGGTTATTTCGGTTTCTGTGAATATGCCGATAAGAGAAAGCCGCTGTCCGGGGAAAAAGGTGTCTGTCTTTCCCTGAACCTGAAAGACAATGAAGCAGTTCTAACAAAATACGAAGAGCTCAAAGACAAGGCCGAAGTATATAAAAGACCGGCCATGCATCCGAGCTTTCCGGTCTATTCCTTCTTCCTCTTTGACCCCGATCACTACCTGGTCGAATTCCAGAAGATCGCCGATCCTTCTATGTGAGGATCGTTTTTTATTTTGGTCGGTTTTTGATGCCCCAGTCGCACAGCTTGTCTAAGACCTTTACAAGAGAGTGCCCCTTTTCACTTAAAGAGTATTCCACCTTCGGCGGGATCTGTTCGTAGACTTTCCGGATGATCAGTCCATCTTTTTCCAGTTCCTTGAGATTGGAACTCAAAGTCTTGTCGGCGACATTTTTCAGATATCTTTGCATCTCATTGAAACGGACCGGTTCATACTCCATCAGGCAGTATAAGATGATCGGCTTGTATTTCCCGGAGATCAACGAAAGTGTATAACTGTAGCCTGTTTCATTGAAATCGGCTTCTTCGATCTTTTTCTTCATACAGCTTACCTCAACATGAGTACCATACTTCAATGTAGGTACTTGTATATTTTACAGTTTAAATGTTACCATTCAATCGTAGAACAGACAAGTTCAGGAGGAAAAGAATATGAAAAAAGATCTCGGAGTCATCCCTGCCGTCTACCCGATGCCGGTACTGATGGTCGCTGCTTATGATGAAAATGAAAAAGTCAACGTGATGAACGCTGCCTGGGGACAGATCTGTGACATGGACAAGATCATCCTGTTTTTAGGCGAAGACCGCAAGACCCTCGCCAATATGAAGATCTCCAAAGCCTTCAGCGTCGCTCTGGCAGATGAAGCCCACGTCGATGTGGCAGACTTCTTCGGCATCGCATCCGGCAACCGCATCGATGACAAGTTCGAACGCACCGGCTATCACGCTTACAAGTCCGACAAGGTCAATGCGCCGATCATCGAAGAATTCCCGCTGACGATGGAATGTGAACTCGTGGAGATCGTCAATACGGAAAACGTCTTTGGCATCGTCGGAAAGATCGTCAATGTCAAAGCCAACGAGGAAGTCCTCGATGAAAAAGGAAAGGTCGATGTCACCAAGCTTCATGCCTTGATGTTCGACCAGTTCAGAAACGGCTATTATTCCACCGGCGAAAAAGTCGCTCAGGCCTGGAATGCCGGCAAAGATATCAACTTAAGGAAATAGAGCGCAAAGCTCTTTTCTTTTTAACAAAAATGGCGATGCCCGGGCCGGCACCGCCAAAGTCGTACATCATTGAAGTTTTGCATAACACAAAAGGGGTTTTCAGATGTAAGACATTTATCCATACGGCATATGCCGTGATGGCCATTTTTAATTTTCCTGCCTTTCATCATACCATGTCCTTCATATGCACAAAGGTACATCTTCTTCATCCGCAGTGTGTCAGAAAAACGGCATTTCTGCCGTTTCTTTAAGATCTATTTTGCGGGTTCCCACTTGCAGCGGACAGGAGACACGATGGCGCCTTCCTTCTTCAGCTGCGCAAAAGCCTTATCGACGACTTTTCTGTCCAGGCCTGTGAGTTCTGCGACCTTGCCGGCATTCAAAGGTTCACCGGCATCTCTCATTGCCTGCAATACGACTTCTTTCTCTTCCATTCAGTCCCCCAGCTGTTCGATCAGATAGTTCTCATAACCGATCTCATTGATCAGGTTTAAGTGCTGTCTTACCCAGTTGAAGTGTTCCTGCTCATCGACGATGAACTGCTGGATCATGTTTTTGGATACATAGTCATCTTCAAATAATGCCAGAGACTTGGACATCATCGGAAGCGCTTCAGCGGAATCCTTGCAATCGTACTCCAGCATTTCCTTGATATCGGTGATGACCGGATAGATCTCGACATCGACGACCGGCGTCTCACCAAGTTCGATCAGTCTTTCATTGACCTTCTTGGCTTCATTCCATTCTTCTTCGGATTCTGCCATGATCTTATCGGCAAGTTTACCGAAACCTCTTTGCTTCAATAATTGCGCATGAATGGAATGCTGCTGGGAATTGCCGAACCAGCCTTTTGCGAAACTCTTCAATAATTCAACTTTTGTCATATTCTTTCTTCCTCCTTTATGATCTTTTGTTCAGTCTGTATCTGTAAGCGGTCTTCTAAGAGCCCCAGTCACCTTGAAGAAGCTTATAGAGAAGTTTCTTATAGACTTCAAGTTCTTCATCGGTGAGCCAGTGTTCCTCTATGATCGTTTTGGGAACTTTGACCGCTTTCTTTTTCAATTCTTTTCCCTCTTTGGTCAAAGAGACGACGATATTGCGCTTGTCTTTTTCATCTTTTGTGATGTCGATGTATCCCTTCTTCTGAAGGTTGTGCAGCATATCGGTCAGAGTGTTGGCCTTGAGATACAAAGA
Source organism: Erysipelotrichaceae bacterium (assembly GCA_045540935.1). Classification (GTDB taxonomy): domain Bacteria; phylum Bacillota_I; class Bacilli_A; order Erysipelotrichales; family Erysipelotrichaceae; genus Colivicinus. Next base: position 24,095 of record JAZQIF010000167.1, read on the forward strand.
CTTCACAAGATCCTTTTCGTTGACTCTTTCCTTTTCCCACAAGACCATCATCGTCACATACTGCGTGTAAGTCAGATCGAGCTCCTTGAGCAGAGGCTGGTATCTGCGGATGATCTTGTTGGCGACAGCATAGGTCGGAAAACAGACCTGGTTTTCCAATAACAGTAATTCTTCATCTCTCATACTTATAATATATCGGGTCCGATATATTTTGTCAACTGTTCAGCATAAAAAAAGAGGAATTTCATCCTCTTTCCACATCCACTTCTTCAAAGCCGTTGGCTGTCAGCTTTCCCAGCATCTCATCGAGCCATTCCAGGGATTCTTCCAGCCAGTCGTGATCTCTTTTTGAGACTTTGCAGTTATTGGTAAACTCGTATGCTCCGCCGAATCCATGTCCGCCAAAGGCATAGACATGAGACTCAAAGCTGATCCCCTTTTCATTCAGTTTCTCCATCAGCTTCAGAGTATTCTCAACGACGACCGTCGTATCATTCCTTGCCGAAACGATGAAACACGGACAGTTGTCCTCTTTGATATACTCCAGAGGATAAGGCATCCCCTCCTGACAGCGATCGACGATCGGCTTGAGTAATGCAGGATAGACCAGGATCGCTGCACTCGGGCGGACCTTCCCCATCGTCATGGCACAGGAAGCCAGATGTCCGCCTGCCGAAAAACCGATGATCGCGATGCGCTTCGTATCGATGTGCCACTCTTCACTTCTTTGAATGATGACATCCATAGCCGCATCATAATCTTCCAAAGGATACGGCCAGCCGCCTTTATCGGACAGCGTATAACGAAGTATGAACGCCTGATAGCCATTTGCCGCATAGTACAAAGCGATCGGATCGGCCTCCCTCTCGGACAGATGGTTGTAGGCACCTCCCGGTATCACTACGACAGCCGGCCGTTTTTCAAATTTCAGACCGCCGCCCAAAGGCTGTATATAGGCATCCAGTGATACATCTCTCTTTTTATTCAGTATGATCTTTTCACTTTTCATGTTTCACTCCGTTTTTCTCATTATGACTTTCACTGTCAGATCCATCACCATTATAACCTGTACAGAAATGACATATATGTAAGAAGCGGTTTTTCAAATGTGCCGATTCGTTTTACTATGAAGGTATGAACAGAAAACGGCTTTTTATGGTGATCCTTCTATCGATGGCGGCCGTCATCTTCCTTTCCTTTATCGAAAGCGTATTGAAACCTTCCTATCTGATCAAAAGTCTGCTTAAGGTCCTGTGCTTTTCTTCTGTCATCCTGATCGGCCGTTTCCTATACAAAGAAGATCTTAACAGCCTCCTGCATCTGAAAAAGAAGATGCCGGATAAACGGCTGCTGAGTTTTCTTGTCTTCGTCTATGTCGGGATCATTGTATTGTTTCTCTTATTGAAAGATCATATCGATCTGACGGCGATACGGGCATCGCTTCTGGAAAAAGAAGGATTAAACAAAGATAATTTCTTATTCATCTTTGCCTACATCATCTTATGCAACTCCTTCCTTGAAGAAGCCTTCTTCCGGGGCTATCTCGTCGAAGTCTTTCGAAAAGAAGGACTCTTCAGGATCGGTTCCTTTTATTCTGCACTGTTATTTGCCTTCTATCATATCGGCATCGTCGCCTCCTGGTTTGAACCGGCCGTCTTCATCTTATGTATCACCGGACTCAGCCTGGCAGGACTCTTCTTAGAGTGGATCAGTGAGAAAAACGATACGCTGCTTGCCTCATATGCCGTACATGGCTTCGCCAATCTGGCGATCAATACGATCGGTACCTTCATGATGTTCCTGTGAAAAAGACCCACAGTCACAAAATCATGAGATATCATAGATAGTAAGAAAAGAGATTATTATGAAAGAACTGTTTAAAAAGATACATACCGAAAAATTCCGCTGGTACGATGAGATCATCATCGCATCGATCTTTTCCTTCCTGATCATGCTGGCCGGCCAGCTCGTCGGTCTGATCGTCACTAGGGCAATGGACCGCGTGTTTGATCCCAACGAACCGTTTTATGCGACCTTCAGTATGTATTTCTCAACGGTCGGCGTATGGATCTTCTGTCTCCTGCTTTTTATGATCATCAGACACCGCCGCCCGCTGCTCAAAGCCATCGGCAGAGAAGCAAAAGGCAATACGTTTCGCATGCTGCTGCTGGGTCTGCTCATCGGTTTTGGCATGAACTTTGGCTGTGCCTTGATCGCCATGATCAACAAAGACATCCATCTTTCCTTATGGCATGTCGAACCTTTGAAGATCCTGGCCTTACTGTTTGCGGTCTTCGTACAGTCTTCTTCGGAAGAACTGATCGACCGCTGCTACTTATACCAGGTCTTACGCAAAGGCTATCGCAACAAATGGGTCGCCATATTGGGCAATGCGATCATCTTCTCGGCGATGCACGGCATGAATCCCGGTGTGACACCTTTGGCCTTAGCCAATATCTTCTTCTCGGGGCTGATGTTCTCCCTGTTTGTCTATTACTTCGATTCGATCTGGTGTGCCTATGGCATCCATACCGGCTGGAACTTCACGCAATCGATCCTGCTGGGACTTCCAAACAGCGGACTCGTCGTGCCGTATTCGATCTTCCAGCTCGATACCGCTGCCGCCAGCAATTCCTTTGCCTACCATGTCGAATTCGGCATCGAATCAACGATCCTTTCGACGATCGTGCTGGCCATCGGCTGCCTCGTCGTCTATCTGATCGGCAGAAAGCGTCATCAGAAACCGATCGACATCTGGAAGTGACATACTCCCACCACCTATGCTGACGCTTAGAGGTGGGGGCTTCTCGGTCAAGAACACCATTGTGTTCAGATCACCCGAGCTTATCGGATCCCCTGTGCCCCAGGGTACCATTGTTTGTTTTTTTGATG